>JBBQKO010000087.1:0-15268 GCA_038327005.1 Chitinophagales bacterium
TAACCAATTATACAACCGATGACGGGCAGGAAATTACAAGCCTGTCTGTTTCGGACGATGGCAATTGGGTGCTGTTCGTTCGTGGAGGAGAACACAGTGGCAACTGGGATCTCGGCTTACCCACCAATCCTGGATTTGAATTAAACGCTTTTAAGGTTCAGGTTGCCAGTGTTCCTTTTGCTGGTGGCGAAGTAAAATATTTGTCGGAAGGGGATGCGCCTGTTTTATCTCCGGATAATAAAACGGTGGTATTTTTAAAAGCAGGCCAGCCATGGACGGTTCCTGTAGATGGTTCAACAGCGGCAAAAAACTTATTCACCACAAGAGGTACCGTAAATGAGATGGAGTGGAACAAAGATGGTAGTTCATTGCTGTTTGTTAGTAACAGAACCGATCATTCTATCATCGGTATTTATAGCAATGGAAGCAATTCGTTGAAATGGATAGCACCCTCTTTTAACAGGGATAATACGCCACATTGGTCGTTGGATGGCAATCAAATTGTTTTTGTGAGAAGATCGGGTTTGGCCGGACCGCCGGATTCTATCTTAGTTAAAAAACATATTCCCTGGAGCATTTACACAGCGGATATCGCTACCAATAAAGCCACGCTTTTATGGAAGGCGCCAACAACTTTGCGGGGCTCATTGCCAACCACACACGGCGGTGCCAACCTGCATTGGGCAGCAGGAAACAAAATTGTGTTCCTCTCTTACCACGATGGCTGGCCGCATTTATATTCCATTACATCCAATGGCGGAAAAGCACAATTGCTTACACCCGGTAATTTTATGTGTGAGCACATTCAACTAAGTGCCGATAAAAAACAGTTGACTTTTAGTGCCAACACCGGCAGTGACAAGCTGGATATTGAAAGAAGACACGCCCTGAAAGTGAGCGTGGACAAAGCAGATATGCAGGTACTTACACCGGGCACCGGATTGGAATGGACACCAGTATTAACAGACGATGGAAACACCGTAGCCTTCATCAGTGCAACAGCTCAACAACCGCCTTTACCAGCCATATTGAAATTGAATGGGGAAGGAAAAAACAGCATTCAATTATTGGGGGAAGATTTAATACCTGCTGATTTTAAAACAGCAAAATTAATAACACCGAAGCAGGTAATTTTTACCGCAGCAGATGGTGTAACCGTTCACGCAGATTTGTTTTTACCGGAAGGGGGCGCAATAAAAAAAGCAGCGATTGTTTATGTACACGGCGGTCCGCCAAGGCAAATGTTATTGGGCTGGAATTATTCAGATTATTATTCCAATGCCTATGCTTCCAATCAATATCTGGCAAGCCAGGGTTTTGTAGTGCTGGCAGTAAATTACCGGTTGGGCATTGGGTATGGCTACGAATTTCATCAACCAAAAAATGGCGGTCCGGCAGGCGCTGCAGAATACCTGGATATTAAAGCGGGTGGCGAATGGTTGCAAAAGCAATCCTTTGTAGATGCGAAAAAGATTGGCATTTACGGCGGCTCTTATGGCGGCTTTTTAACGGCGATGGCATTGGCCAGAGATTCTAAACTTTTTGCTGCCGGTGTAGATATTCATGGGGTACATGACTGGATTACCAATGCATCCGTATTAAGTGCCAATGCAGATAAATATGAGAAAGCCCCCGATTATGAAAAGGCATTAAAAACTGCCTGGACTTCATCGCCGGTATCGTCAATGAAGTCATGGAAATCACCGGTTTTGATCATTCATGCAGATGATGATCGCAACGTGCGTTTTTACCAAAGCGCCGACCTGGTAAACCGTCTGGAAAAACAGGGCGTGCCTTTTGAAACAATGATGATTGCAGATGATACCCACCACTGGATGAAATGGCAAAACTCCGTTACGGTTTACGACGCAGTGGCAGAATTTTTCAAACGGAAACTAAAATAAAAAGTCGCTGATTGCTGTCAGTTATTATATTCGCCCTGCATTGAAAAGATTTTAATGCAGGGCTTTTTTTAAGGCTACTCAATGGTGCGTTTGGATATTCCTGATTTCCTGAAATTCCGCAATGGATTGCACCAGGAAACTATTCTACGCAAACAGTAAATCAATGAGTCGATTCCTGGCTCGCCAAAAATGAAATGTACACGAGTGATTATTCATCCTTTTTACCAAAAAGGACGAATACAAAATCATATTTGCCACTAAAGCCTTATCCAATAGCTGTGATGAAAAACTTCTATTGGACTCATAAAAAAATGTTCCTTTTTATCCCATGTTCATTATAACACAAGATGGCTGTCCCACTAATTTTTAATCTAAACATCGTTGACGGGCATGCTTTGTTTTTTTTAGTTTCGGCATTCTGTTGTTCCATGCCTTTGTCCTGCAAAGTCATTACTTCATTGTCTTGTTTCGATTGTTAAAAGTGATAAAAAAACCAACCATCTTCCCGTATTCTTTGCTTACTTTTAATGCGTAAACCGGAATCAGTTCTGATATTAATTGCTCCTCCGTAACGATTGAATCTTAATTGCTGGATTGATTTTTATTGCCAAAAAATTAAACAGTCTGTGATATGAATTTTTTATTGCGAATGGATAAATACTCATAGCTTTTGTCTATGAATGTATCGTTGAAATAGATAAATCTTTTAGTGAAATCATTTCTAATTTAGCTTAACTAATAAATAAATAAACCATGGACACAATCAAGGAAATGAATACACCAGCGCCTGGCACCAGTTACAATGTAAATGGTGAAAGCAAATGCCCGTTTAGCGGTGGCACCCTAAAACAAAGTGCAGGCAATGGTACCAGAAATCGTGACTGGTGGCCCAATCAATTAAAGCTGAACATCCTTCGGCAGCATTCTACCCTATCTAACCCGATGGGTGAGGCATTCGACTATGCAGCGGAGTTTAAAACTCTCAATCTGGATGCAGTGAAAAAAGACATTTTCGAACTGATGACTACTTCCCAGAGCTGGTGGCCGGCTGATTTCGGTCACTATGGACCATTCTTTATAAGGATGGCCTGGCACAGCGCTGGTACCTACCGCATTTCAGATGGACGTGGTGGCGCAGGTGCAGGCTCTCAGCGCTTTGCACCGCTCAACAGTTGGCCCGACAATGCTAACCTTGATAAGGCCCGCCTCTTGCTTTGGCCCATTAAACAGAAGTATGGCAAAAAGCTTTCCTGGGCAGATCTGATGGTCCTCACCGGCAATTGCGCTTTGGAGTCGATGGGCTTGAAACCCTTTGGTTTTGGTGGCGGACGGGAAGATGTATGGGAACCACAGGAAGATGTGTACTGGGGTGCCGAAAAAGAATGGTTAGGCGATAGTCGATATACCGGTGACCGGGAATTGGAGAATCCTTTAGGAGCCGTTCAGATGGGTTTAATTTATGTGAATCCCGAAGGGCCTAATGGAAATCCTGATCCACTGAAATCTGCCCGTGATATCCGGGAAACCTTTGGCCGCATGGCAATGAATGATTACGAAACCGTGGCACTGATTGCAGGTGGACATACTTTTGGTAAAACACATGGTGCAGCAGATCCCGGCAAATATGTTGGCAAAGAACCGGCAGCAGCGGGTATTGAAGAACAAAGTTGCGGCTGGAAAAATACCTATGGCAGCGGTAACGCAGGGGACACTATTACCAGCGGCATTGAAGTAACCTGGACTAAAACACCCACCCAATGGAGCAACAACTATTTCGAAAACCTGTTTGGTTTCGAATGGGAACTCACTAAAAGTCCGGCTGGCGCTCACCAATGGCAACCAAAAGATGGTGCAGGTGCAGGTACAGTACCAGATGCACATGACCCCTCAAAAAAGCATGCTCCCATGATGCTTACTACGGATATTGCCCTGAGAGTTGATCCGGCTTATGAGAAAGTTTCCCGCCACTTCTTTGAAAATCCGGTTGAGTTGGCGGATGCTTTTGCCCGTGCATGGTTTAAGCTTACACACCGGGACATGGGACCACGTGAACGCTACCTTGGCACTGATGTACCAGCAGAAGTGTTGATTTGGCAAGACCCGCTTCCATCAGCTACAAGTGAACCAATTAACGATGCTGATATCGCATCATTAAAGGGTAAAATATTAGCAACCGGACTATCTGTTTCACAACTGGTGTCTACCGCCTGGGCATCCGCATCCACCTTCCGTGGATCCGACAAACGTGGTGGCGCCAATGGGGCTCGCATTCGTTTGGCACCGCAAAATAATTGGGAAGCAAACAACCCGGCGCAACTTGCTACGGTGCTGGAGGCGCTAACCGGTATACAAACAGCATTTAACAATGACGGCAAAATTGTTTCGATTGCCGACCTGATTGTATTAGGCGGATGTGCAGGCATTGAGCAGGCAGCAAGGAATGCCGGGCATACTGTGACCGTTCCTTTCACGCCGGGCCGTGGTGATGCATCTGAGGAGCAAACGGATGCGGCATCATTTGCCGCACTGGAACCGGCTGCTGATGGATTCCGCAACTACCTCAAGTCACGACACACTGCCTCGGCAGAGGAAATGTTGATTGACAAAGCACAACTGCTGACACTGACCGCACCTGAGTTGACGGTTCTTATTGGTGGCATGCGGGTACTGAACGCAAACTTTGATGGATCTAAACATGGTGTATTTACCAGCCAACCCGAAACGCTTACCAATGATTTCTTTGTGAACTTGCTGGATATGAATACCACCTGGAAGGCTGCTTCTGATTCTCAACAAGTATTTTGGGGACACGATCGCACAACCGGAGAATTGAAGTGGACGGGCTCCCGTGTTGATCTTATCTTTGGTTCTAATTCAGAGCTTCGTGGAATTGCTGAAGTGTATGGCTGCGAAGATTCAAAAGAAAAATTTGTACATGATTTTGCTGCCGCATGGAACAAGGTGATGAACCTTGATCGTTTTGATTTGGTTTAATTGAAGTGCAATTCTTTTTATATTTAAAAGGTAGTCCGGGAATGGGCTGCCTTTTTTTGCTTGGTGTATGTGGGGAATGGATTTTGATTTTTTTGTCGGTAGATTCAACTTCATGAATAGCAGTATTTCAACCAGGCGTTAAGATGCCCGGCCTTTCCCAAATATTGATTAAACTTTTTCGTCACGAGGGGTTAGTTTTTGTAAAACAATTCCTGTTTAAATGTCAATAAACTGAATTTCATCAAATTGGTTTAACTCGGTGGCATTATCAACACCTAACAAAGCAGGGTAAATATGGCTTTCCAGCATACATTTCAAAGTCACTTTTTGTATCATACGCAAGAAAAATATTATTAGCAGGATGGGCATTGGAAAAAAGATTCCTTATAAAATCACGAATGGATGGTGTGAGGCTAAATTAGTATCCGTCTAATTGTTTATTTACATTTAATTTTTATAGCGTTCATTGTAAAATGTTTTATCATTTAATGGTAAGAAATTATATTTGAGAGTAAGTTTAGATACCAGTTTTGGCAACATCGTAATAAACGTCTCTTTTTGTATTTACACTAAAAAATGTATTTGATTTCAATAATCACTAACGTAGCGCTAATTCCATTGTTTATTTTATCACTAATCCTGGAACTTATTAGTCAGCTAAAATCATCGCCCACGATTCTTTTTGATTAAGATACTGCTATAGTAATTTGTTGCATTCAATTGCAACATGGTCTAACTAATAGGTTCAACGCACTGCTTTGGAGAGTATTGAAAATGCTCACCCTTTTCCCCTTAGAATGGTACTTTTCGCCTTCCCCCAGATTAGGTGCAACTAAGCCTTTATCGGTGGCCTTACTGGCTCGAAGAAGTATTATTAACTGTTGACCACAGTTTTTTTCTTGAACTTAAATATCATGCCATTTTCAGAAGGGGTTCCTATTCGAATAGTATCTGTAAGTATTAAGTTACCGAATGAACTTATAACTTGTTCTTTGGTTAAATAAAGTTGCTTGCATTCTTTGTCTCTTTCACCTTTATACGAGGATATTCTTTCCACTATTACTAAAGTGCCTGTTGAATTTAAGATACGGGATAATTCTGCAGTCATTTCATCTTTACGTGAAAATTCGTGCAACGTCAGTCTGCACAACACCAATTTATATTGCTCACTTTCTAATGGGATAGAGTCCTGGGTGCCAAAAATTATTCGTGAATTAGTTTTAAAATTTGGTGCAAAAGGCGTGTTGACAACAGTTTTTTTCAACAGCTTTTTTAGGTCATTATTCCAAATGTCTCTTGGTAAATCTTCTAAAACAAAATGTAAGTTTGGAAATTTATTAGATATTATTCTGTCGTAATAGCCAGAACCACAACCTATATCTACAAGCATATCAATTCCGGCTATTCCATAGTTTGAGATTTCATAATCCACTCTCTCATTCAAGTGTTTAGTACTTGTGCAAGAAAGAAAAAAGAATAACACTATTAGTATGATGTTTCTCATAAAGATGTAACCAACTCATAAATATGCTCATTTTTGACCTTAACAAAATTTCAATCTGCACTTACAAGTTTGATGACTAAAGATATATTGAAAAAATACTTTAAAACGAAAGTTTTCACACTCTCTCTTCTTCCATGCAGTTTTTTTATAAAAAGACCTTTAAATAATCATTCCACTACTGCGAAACCCGACGTTAAATGCGCTATAACGTTCCCGCTTTCCTATTTCAAATTTATAAGCTCAGGTAATGCATTGGTGTGTAATGCCAACAGGATCATTTGCCAATGCAAAGGCATTGAAATATTAGCATAAAAAATGGATGATGTGCCTTTGTTTTTATAAATGAAGGAAAAAGAGGGATTTGATTGTAGGGGATCTCTAAAAACTTACCTTTTCCTCTCTTTTGGAGAGGAATTAAAGGTGAGGTCAAATAAAAAAATGAGTTTTTAGAGATGCCCTGTAAACTATCCAGGCTCATCTTTACGTGTGGGTTTCACGTACAGTTCTTTTATTTTTTATAGCATATGCAGAAAACCACCGCCGATAAAGAAGAAACCGCAATTTCTGTATTCCGAACTCCTTAAGCAAACGTAATATTTAAATAAATTGTTCTTTCATTTTGAGATGTAGAATTCATATATTCAAACTTGTTCATGCCCAATTTCTTTCGCAGGTCATCATACAATTCATCAATTTTAAATTCCTTGATTTCAATTACCATACTTAAAGAAATATCTGAGAAGATCTTAAAATCAATTATATCTCCGTATTTAGAAACTACATTTTGTATATCATTGATTCCTTTTTGTCTTTCGTCTTTGCAATATCCTGTGAAAAAAAGATTACCCATATCTTTTATGCTTGTTCTATATTCTTTGTTTTAAAATGCAGCATTTCTTAACCACTAACTCATACAATTTGCATGTTATATTTTTACCCAATTCGCACATAAACGTTGATTGCTAAAGGTATATTCAAAAAAATTAAAGTCGAAAGTTTTTTACAAGGGCGCATCTCAAATTATCGCAGCATTTTAGTTATTTGTTTATTTTAGCAAGATGAATAGAACCATCGGTATAGCGTTTATTATTATTTTTAATTCAGTACCTATTTTTGGAGTAGCATTTTATAAATGGCTACCCTTTGAAGCTTTTTGGTTTTTTTGGGTTGAGACACTGGTAATAGCCTTATTTAATACCATCCGCATTGTATTTAGCCAGGGCCAACCAGCAACCGTTAATACGCAGTTGCCTTTAGTGTACCATATTGGCGAAGGCACTAAATATTTATTGATCAGAATATTCGTTTTTTTATTTTACTCTATATTCATTATTACATTTATTGGATTTATAGCCAATCCCAGTAAAGATAAAAGCATGGTGCTTACTACGATCTTGTTTCAAAACACTTTTTTTAATCTGGGTTTATTAATCAGCATATGCAGCCAGGGTTATTATTTAATAAACTATTTTTTTAGAACCCGGGATTTTGTTACTTCCACACCCGATAATTACGCTGCTATTTTTGACGGCAGGCAACTGGTAATACAAATAGCCGTTGTACTGGGCGCATTGGGCAGCATTTTTTTAATGAAGAATACTTCTTTTGGTAACTACGGCGCTGTACTAATTATTAGCCTGCTTTGTGTTTGCAAATCCATCTTTGATATTTTTGAAACCAGTGGTGCAGCATACAAAATTGCAGAGAAATAATTACTGCTATTTTTACCCAAACAGTTTATCAATATATTTTCCCGAACAGTTAGCATAACCACCTTTGGCATAGAATACAGTACCCCCCGACCGTTGAATGCATAATAACATTTACGATTTTCAACTAAATCTTTTTGCATATAGCCAACTAATGCAACCGGACCGCCAAAGCCTGTTGTGCCCGATTTTAAAAAGTACAAAACGAGTTGTGGTAAAGTGTATGTTGGTTTGCTATCCATATTTGCATTTTAAAATGCAAACTAAATGTATCAATTGCTCATAGAATAGAATACTATTTACCTTTTGTATCTGGTTTACTTTTCGGCAGGGTTTTCCTAAAGGATGAGGGGTTTTTTCCCTGTGTGCTGTTTGAATATTCTTGTAAAATGACTTTGGTCTGAAAAGCCTGTGAGGTAAGCTATTTCTGTAAGAGAATCTTTTTGAGTTTTGAATAAGCGCAATGGCTTTTTCAATTCGTATTTTTCGAGTGTATTCGCCAAAGTTCAGGTCCTGAAAATATTTAGAAAATCCCCTTGATAGATAGAACGGGTTAAGTTCAAGATCCGTTGAAATTTTTTTGAGGTCAAATGTAAATTGAGTGTCTATTTGGTCCTGGAAGATTTCTTTCAGTTCTTTAACCCATTCCGGGATTTTCTTTTTACCAAATTCCTTTACCTTTAAAAATTTATTATACACCTCATGCAGCAAGTTTTCAAATAAGCTGTTTTGTAAATGCTTTTGTTTGTGCAAATGACTGGCCCAACTATACAAGGCATCGTAAATAATCATTCCTGTTTTCAATAACTCGTAATCGTCAGTAATGTTATGAGCAAGCCCTGCGGAAATTGCCCAAAGACCTGCAGCTTCTTTGGCAATGTCGTGCCTGTCATTGTCCGCACCCCGAACGATGGATGCAATGATAACAATTGCCGGGTCTTTAATCTTGTGTTTTTTTACAATGTAGTCAAACGTGCAATGGTCATTGTAGTGGGTAAACTCCACATCGGGATTGTCAAATGGAATGGCACTTAGTTCTTTGGCTTTGATGATCACCTGGTTGAAAGGAACATAAATAAATTCAGCCTCCTTGTACACAAATTTCTTTATCAGCCATGGGCAAGCCAGTCTGTCAATTTTAGGCCGTTCTCTTGTTATCCATTTCATTTAATGTCTCTTTGCGTTGGTTAAAAGATAAAAATTAAATTACCGATTCATTTATTTGTCGAACAGAAAGACAGCTTGCCTGAGTTGAAGGAAGAAATTTTTAAACGCAATGTTTTATCTTTACGATGATGGAAACAGAACTGCTCAAATCATTTCTCAACAAACTCTATCCTTTATCAGCATCGGAGTTGGATAGCTTTACTGCCAACTGGCAGCCGGTAACTTTTAAACGCAAAACCATTCTTACTGCCGCCGGTGAAACAGAACGGTACTTATATTTTGTGTTAGAAGGTGTGCAAAGAGCTTTTTATTTAGGCGATGAAAATAAAGAAGCCACCATTGTATTTACCTATCCACCGTCCTTCAGTGGAGTAGCCGATAGTTTTCTTACACAAACGCCTTCCCTCTATTTTTTAGAAACCATTACTGCCAGCAGATTGTTGCGTATCAGCTACGATGAAATTCAACATCAAATAAAAACCTGTCCTGCTATTCAGCAATTAATTTTTAAAGCAACTGCCTTTGCATTAAAGGGAGCTTTGGAAAGGCACATAGAACTACAATGCTATACCAACGAAGAAAAATTTAAAGTGCTGTTGAAACGCAGTCCACATGTTCTTAATCTTGTTCCGCATAAATATTTAGCCTCTTATTTGGGAATGGATGCAACCAATTTCAGTAAGCTATTGGCAACCGTGAGGCTTTAAAAAAAACTATGAGGATTTGAGGCACTGCAATTCCAAGGCTTGATAAAACCTATATGGTCTTGCGGCGTTGCTTTGCCGGGCGGCAGACCTTATAGGTGTATGTTTTTAAAATCTTGGCAAATACCAAGAATATATTTCCACAACTGTTGCATTTTTGTATTCCAAAATAAATATCAATGAAATACAACAGCAACGCATTACTAGAAACCCTGCAAGCCGATACAAGGCAAATTATTTTAACGGCAAATCAATTACTTCAGCTCCCGCCTGCAGTATTGCAGCAACAAACTGCTCCAGACAAATGGAGTGTGGCCCAGGTGTTGGAACATCTCAACATCTATTCAAGGCATTATATCATTGTCATTGAACAAAAACTTCATCTCAATCAAAGTGGACCAAATGTTTCCTTTTCTCCCGGCTGGCTCGGAAATTATTTTACCAAACTTATGAAGCCGAAGGAAGATAACAGCATTGCAAAAAAAATGAAAGCGCAAAAGAATGCGAGTCCTTCAACACAACCTGATGCAGCAGAAATGTTACAGGAGTTTATTCAGCAGCAGCATCAACTGCTCAACTTATTACAGATTGCCAAAAGCGCTAATCTGGAATATATTCGCATACCAATTTCATTAAGCAAATTGATTTCTTTGAAACTGGGAGATACGTTCCGTTTTTTTATTGCACATGAGCAAAGACATTTTTTGCAAATTCAACATACACTCACAGCATCTGCGCAGCTTATACCTGAAAAACAAACACAGGGAAATGTTCGGTAGAACTTGCTTTATTAGAATCTAAAGCAGATCTGTATAGCGGATACACTACAGCCATGTAATCAATTGTATTTTCTTTAGTTTCCAAAGGACACAAAATGTTATAGACGAAACCTTGGTATGAAGTAAAACCCTTGATTTATAAAATAAATTAATCTGCATTCGAAAGTCTATAATTGGCAGTTCTGCTTAGCTTTTATTAATCTATAATTAGCTCATGTTTTTATTGTTGTTACCGTTCAGTTTTCCGGATTCTTTCCGTAGCATTGCAAATTGATATTCACTTCCCCATTTACCTTTAAAAAAGATATTTTCAATAAAATATCCCTCTCGTTAAAATCCGATGCTTTTTAATAATTGGATCGAAGCCAAATTTTCAGCATCCACGATTTCTGCAACTTTATGAAAACCTTTGATGCTAAACAAAAAAATTAAATTCGTTATTAGCGTTTCTTTTGCGTAGCCTTTTTTCTGTTGTTTATGAGAAATAGTAATGCCAATTTCTGCAATTCCAATATCGTGTTGGTCAAATTTAATCGCACAGTCGCCAATTATTTTCCTTGTCTTTTTATTTTAAATATCAAATTGAGTCCACTCTCCTGGTTTACCAAATTCTAGCTTGAGTGGACTTTGAATAAATGTGTTGGATTGTTCGAGTGTATAAATATCAAAACTTTGATGCTTTGTTACGTCCGGGTTGGAACGATAAAAATAAAAGTCATATAAATCTGTGGTTTTTAAATGTGTGATTTGAAGTCGTTCAGCAGCTATTAATAATTCTTGCATAGTCATTTTTTGTTATTTCTGAACCTCCGAAAAATTGGTAAATATCTTTCCGTTGTAACGGCTCAATCCAAAACCACGGGTGCCAAGCCAAATATTTCCATCTTTATCAGGTAAAATACTTCTTACTGAAACATAGGCAAGTCCATCTTTTTCTGTAAATTTTTTAATGTTTGTCCATCAAAAGAATAAAAACCATTCTTGTCAGTACCAAGCCAAATAATTCCTTTTTTGTCTTCCGAAACAGAAGTGATTCCATAACTCACAAAGCCTTCCTTTTCCCTAAAACTGGTAAAGGGTTTACCGTCAAATTTACAAGCACCATGTCGTCTTGTAGCGAGCCAAATATTGCCGGCCTTGTCTTCCGTCATAGAAAATATCATATCATCGGTAATACTTTCACTTGTTTTTACATAGCGCTTTTTCTTCGATACATTAAATGCACAATCTTGTTTATAACTGCCAATCGTTCGTTCATCCTCTTTTTCGGAATAATAATCTGCAGCAGGAAGATAGTTCTTAAATGTTCTTCCATCATAGCGCCAAACGCCACCACCATTCCAGGATGAAAACCAGATATTGCCTTTTTTATCTTGTAAAATATCCATAATAAGCTGGTGGTGTACGCCAAGGTTAAATTTGTAATCATCCATGTTTAGAAAATTAGTGAACTACTTACCATCATAGCGATAAACGCCACTATTAAAGGTTCCAAACCATAGGTTGCTTTCATTGTCTTGCAGGATACTCGTGATGTTGTTCTTGCTTACATCCTGGTTGGCTGTAAAAGGTGTAAAAGTTTTACCATCATATCGACAAATCCCACCGATTGTTCCAAATAAAATATCGCCGTTACTATCTTCTATCATTGCATTGATATTGTTGGCTGAAAGTCCATCTTTTTTTGTAAAGTTTGCTATGCTTTTTCCATCAAAACGATAAGCACCTTCTCCACCTGTTCCAAACCAAATATTTCCAATTTTGTCCTGTAACATACATTCAATATTACCGGATGCAACGCCTTGTGTTTTTATCATTAATGGTTAGTTGTTTAAACCTATTTTCTGTTTGTTTAAACTTTCCCGTATTGATTTAATTTTTTCTTGTCCATTGCAAGAAGTCAATATTCCAAATAAATAAACAAAGAAAACTATTTTTAAAATTCGGGTTAGATGATTCATTTTTCCTTTGCAATTTGTCGGTTATTCTAATTCTTAATGACTGCAAATAATACAACGCAGCACGTTCAATTTTTGCAGCGGGCAGCAAGTTCATTGAATGCCTTGCCCGGAATACAGATCTTCCTGAACAAATGAAAACTGACGATGAAGTTAATAAGTAAAAGTAAAATCTTCAACGATCCTGTAAGCTAACCAGTTTCAACTTCAACGGCTTTCAGGTCCGAATATGAAAGAATCCAGTCATTCAGCTTCCGCTATGCAGCTAATTAGTAAAGTACCTTCAGCAATATGAAAACAAACTTTATTCAGTAAAAAATTATTTGCTGATTGAAGTAAACCTTCCATTTTTACAGCTACTGCTAATTCTCTTTTATTTTACTGCCTTTCAATATCACATCGCCGGATGCTTTCACACTAACTGTTTTAGATCCCTCAATTTGCAGGTTGGTTCCTTTTATGAAAATGGTACCATCTTTTTTCATTGTAATACTTGCATCGCCCGTTTTAATTACAATTTCGTCTTCGGCCTGCAAGAGTAGTTTTTTTTGTTGCGCTGATGTTATCTGTGCATAGGCTATAAAAATAAGCAGCACGGCAATGATCGAAAGAAGGATTGATTTTTTCATTTTTTATTTCCAAGATAGATTTATTTTTTTACGCTGGAATATATTCGTAAAAGGAAACCTATCTATGTGACATCAATTTTGAATAGGGCTACACAATCATCGTCCAGTTCAATTGTGAAACTTTATAGGGTTGCCAACCTTTCAGAGGTTGTCAACCCTTACGCAAACGGTAGCAAGTTTTCCTGATCAACCACTCGCCAAAATTTATAAAAGCACCCATGCATTGAAATTAACAGAAAGATGATATTTGCTGAAAAACCGGGGAAAATTTAATTTCAAGAAAGGCATGCACTGTTTTTTGCATGGACAATTTTAACCAGCGCTTGCCAATGAGTAAAATTGAAAAATACTGGAAACGTAGGTTTGGCAGTCTTGCCGACAACGTGGAGCCTTACTACCATCATTTTGACTTGCGGCAGATCGATGATCTGGATAATGAGGGCTTTGCTTACCTGATTGCTCCCGTAAAAGGGATATACATGCTTTATGTAAATGAAACAGCGTCACCGGTGAAAGTATTCAACTGCCTACCCGGCTTGAGTATGTAACTGAATTAAGGGCCAAAGGAATTGCTGGATTAACAGATGCCTGCGCTGAAGACCTCAATCAAATAAAGGGACTGGAATTGCTGCATGTAAAAAATACAGGCATTACCATCGACTGACTTTTAAAACTGAAAGATCAACAGCATCTTAAAACCATCTTATTTTCTGCAAACGGTGTGGAAGCGATTAAAGAAAAGCTGCTGTAGTTAAAAGCCATACATCTGTTTGCGAGCTTGTGATTGATGGGAAGCCCTATTATTTTGATTACATCGAACGCTTTATTTATTCAGCTAAAGCGCAACCGTATGCTTACCGCCTGAAAATAAAAGATGAACCATGATCAGCGCCATGGAGCCAATGGATGATTAAACCCTCCGACAATTACTTTGAAACAGAAAAGCAAGGGCCTTATTCTACCAGCAATATTGAATGGATAGAAGTGAACCTGATAGAAGAACGACAGCAAGGAAAATTAGTTCCTGTAAAACAGATAGATCATACGGATACCATTGTAAAGTGGCTGGAAGAACTGGCAATCCCATACCTGATAGTAGAGGCGATCATCAGGGTTTATTTGGTAGAGGAAAGGTTGTAAGAAATTTTTTATTGAAGTCGATAGTAGCACAACATCTGCGAAAAGAAAATTTAAATAGTACCAAAACTGATACAGGACAGGAACCGGTGCCTCCATGATAATCAATCAGTTTTTTTGATGCTATTTAAATGGCTGTCAGCTATTGCTTCGGCTGCTTCAGTTGTAAAAAGACCGTCCACACAATTAATTAAACTGTACTCATCAAAATCAATGATTAATTGTGCATTATCCACAATGTCCTCTCCAGGATTAAATAATGAAGGAACTTCACCTAAAAACGGATCAACTTCTATTCCATCAGTTATAAAAACAAGATTGGTAATTATAGGCGAAGCAGCAGCATTTTTAAAATACATTTCTAAATAAGCATCTTGCTGTGTTTAGCAATACAAAACGGACATGAGTTCCGGATTAATTAAACCTGGATATTTTAATCTAAACTGATTTATGATTTCTAGTTTTTTTATTTCCATAGTTATCGTTACTTTAAAATAACACCGTGCACTCGTTTTAAACACCTATAACTTGATAGGTGGCCGGTTGCCCTGCTGCCAAAGCGTATCAAAAATGAATTCCTTGTAACGCCTTTGGAAGTCATGGTCTGTGGAAAATTTTTTGAATATCTCTGTCTGCGTAAACAAATACCGCTGCATCAATTCTTCCACTTTTTTATCAGAAGAAATTTTTGCGTTTTGCTTATCTGGCGATGTATTGATGGCATCCATAATGATGTCGTCCGCCTTCATATCCGCTGGAATTTGTTGCGTTAATATTTCATTC
>JBBQKO010000088.1:0-15204 GCA_038327005.1 Chitinophagales bacterium
TTGGCTGCTATAACCTCATCACCCGGCGATAATAATTTGATCACGGCGTCAGTTGCTGCCACTCCACTTCCAAATGCCAATCCATATTTTCCATTTTCAATGATGGCTAGTGCATCCTCCAGTGCCTTACGTGTTGGGTTCTGGCTTCGGGCATATTCATAGCCTTTATGCTGTCCGGGTGCGCTTTGCACGTAGGTAGATGTTTGATAAATCGGCGTCATGATGGCCCCGGTAGATGGATCTGGTTCGGCACCTGCATGAATTATTTTGGTCGCTAATTTCATAGTATTTTCCGGTGATTTTTTTTCTGCTGTGTTCATGTTATTGTTTTTAAATGCGTTATTATTTTAAAAGTTAAAATCTTTTATGACGGTGCTTTATCTTTTGCGTACTGATTAAATGATCTGTGCAGCACATAAATACCTCCAGTCAAAATTATCGGTTACATGTGCACCAAGCGGTAATACTTTTTTACTAAGGACAGACGATTTTAGTATCCGGTTATTTACCAGTTTCTTTTTTGATTCATACATATAATCCTGCAAAATTTTGCTTTGCATCCATTTGCGTTGGGGTGGTTCATAACCCACTTTATTGGTACGCCAAACAATTTCGTTGGGCAGCTTTTTATTCATTGCACTGCGCAATATCCATTTGGTAAAGCCATCATGTATTTTATAATTTGCCGGAAGAGAAAAAATAAATTCTACCAGTTCATGATTTAAAAATGGCAAACGCACCTCTCTGCCATGTGCCATGCTATTGCGGTCGGCAAATCTTAGCAATTCTTCCAGGCCCATTGTGTGCGTGTTGAAGTATAGGATATCATTTAGTTTACTGATGATCGGTTTATGAATACCTTCCCATTCCCGCCCCCGCAAAGCAACGATTAGTTCAGGGTTGATATCGGGTTGGTGAACCGTTTTATTGTATTCATTTCTTTCTAACTGAATGCAGGCATGCGAAGGTAAATAAGCCGCCAGATAATTTTTAAAACTCCACTTAAATTGAATTTGCTTTTTTTGAAACTGCTTTTTTTCTTTATAGGCTTCGCTAAATTGATTCCTGTTTATTAGTTGCTGCAGATACCAATGAATATAATGATTGTAGCCCGCAAGTGTTTCATCGGCACCCTGGCCATCTAACAATACTTTTACATCCTGTTGTTTGGCCAACTCAAATACTTTGTATTGCGCATAAATGCTGGAAGATCCAAACGGTTCTTCCTGGTGATAACAAAGTTTTTCAAAATCATTAATCAACCCTTCTGCTGTTGGAGTCGTTTGATAATTTTGCAACCTGAATTTTTTTGCAATTATTTTTATGTAAGGAGATTCATCCTTTTCAAAACCAGGAAAAACCGCAGAAAATGTTTGTAAGCGGGTATTGTTTTTTTGAAACTGGCTGATGGCGGCGGCAATGGAAGAACTATCTAATCCACCGCTTAACGAGGTGCCAACGGTTACATCGCTTCTCAATCTTCTTCTTACAGATTTTAAAAGCAGCTCGTTGAACTGTTCAATTGCTTTTTCATTTTCAATTTCAATTGTATTTTCTTTATCTATATTCCAGTAGGAATGAATTTGGGATTGAAAGTTTGAAAAATTTATTTGTAAATAATGTGCAGGCGGAAGGGCATATATATTTTCGAAAAAAGTTTGTCCTTTATCATTGGCATTTTGAACATAGCCCAGTGCCAGATAATTCAACAGCATTTTATTGTCGGTCTTTTTCGGTATGCCTACCGCCCAAAGAGCTTTCATTTCGCTGGCAAAAATAAACTGCTCCTCATCTTCAAAATAGTAGAAAGGCTTCTCTCCAAAACGGTCCCTTGCAGCGAAGAGCATTTTATCTTTATTATCCCAGATGGCAAATGCAAACATACCGTCAAAATATTGTAAACAATCTTTTTTCCAGTAGTCATAAGCCGCCAATACCACTTCTGTATCAGACTGTGTTTGAAAACGATATCCCTTTTTTTGTAAGGCAGATTTAATTTCAATATAGTTGTAAATTTCCCCATTGTAAGTGATGGTATAGCGCTCGTCTCTACTTGCAGAAGGAGAAACGCCCGGCATTAAGTGCATTGGCTGGGCCGCATCGCTCGTTAAGTCTATAATGGCCAATCTGCGGTGTCCAAAGCCAACCTGGCCGTCTCTGTTAATCCAATGGCCATCTCCATCAGGTCCCCTATGGGATAATGAGTTGGTCATTTTTAAAAGCTGCTCCCTGCCTACCAGGAAGCCGTTAGAAGAAAGTATTCCCGCAATTCCACACATAATGTAAATATCTAAAAAAAATCCCGGCTATTTGCCGGGGGCTTATAAAAACTGTTCTTGTTTAAAAACTGATGGGTAAAACGACCCGAAAATTATCCCATGCAATTGTTAAGCCAGCTCCTGTAATGGTTTTATCAAATGCCATCACAAATGAATCCAATACGTCTGTTTGTTTTTGCACCGGCACATCAATTCTTACCACATCTTTAGTCGCATCATACTTAAATGAACCCCAGGTGTCTGTTTCTTTGTTAATGATCAAAGTCCATTTGTCGTTGTAGGGTATGCAATACATGGTATATCTACCTTTTTTTATTTTAGTATTTCCGATTTTTACTGGCTGAAAAAATTCAATTTCAGTGGCTTCATTTGCACCTAAGCGCCAAACCTGACCGTATTCCAATAATTCGCCAAAAATAGTTCTGCCATTTTTTTGTGGCCTGCTAAAGATCACTCTTGCTACCAATGGCTCTGATATTTTATCCTGGATCTTTAATACAGGATAAGCATTTGGATAATAGCTCATATCCAGCGGAGATTTATCAACCGGCGGCAATTTTGCCTGCGCAAATGTTGCCATACAACAACTAAACATACAAATAACTACAAATGATACTTTCTTCATATTTCTTTTATTAGTGACAAATATAAATCGAATCAACTATTATTAAGTTCGCTTAAATGATGAAAGGCGAAAGTTTTGAGTGCAGGAAAGAATAATTGGTAACATTCACCCAGTTCATCATAGTGTTCATTAAAAATTTTAAAAGCAGTGGCCGAATCGGATAAATAAGCAGCACGCCTTACCAGTCCACCAAAGCTTTTTTCAATTCCTTCTGCAAATCTGTAATGATACAACCAGTTTTGTTGCTGCATATACGGAAGCATTTGTGAAAATTTTGGAGGCAATTCATCGCTATCCATTTGCAAGCTGGCGTAGGTACTTTGGCAAAATGAGTCTAACGCTGCATCCGTAGCAAATTGATTTTTATCATTGGCTAAAAAATGATCAAACACCACATCTACAAATGCACCGGAATAAAGCCGGTAATCTTTTCTAAAAAATGCTTTGGCATTTTGGGTAACAGGGTGAAAATCTGTAAACTCATCAATGGCTCTATGCAAGGCGATACCTTTTTGAACAAGCGGTGGGAAATCAAATTTTTTTCTGCCTTTCACAAAATCACTGATCATATTTCCGGTTAATATACCAGGTTGATCAAAAGAAAGATAGGCATGCGCTAAAAAGTTCATATTTAATTTGAGTAATTTTTATCAAAGCATTAAAAACGAACTTTCAATTATTAAATTTCATTAAAGATAATACTATTAAAAAGCGTGCCATCCAGTAGCCAGCTAAACCGCCTTTACTTTTTAACAAAACAAAATCAAAGTTTGTGTTTTTTTTAGGAAATGATTTAAACCTTTACCAGTATTGAGTTTTAATCAAATTAATGAAAAATTTACATTTTCAGTTTACCACTCATATCAGAGTCAATAAGTATATTTTCATTTGGTCAAATTAAGGTTGAAAGCTGGGAGAGTGCCTTCTATCTTTGGGTTCAAATCAAAAGAACCGCCAGTCATGAGGCGGTTATCATTTAACCAAAAAAAGTATAGTTATGAAAAAGATCACCACTTTGTTAACAGCAGCATTGATGCTGTTTTCCATTTTTGCATTCGCCAATGAAGGCGATAAAGTAAGCGCCCTGGTAAAGGCAGCATTTTTAAAAGATTTTTCATTCGCTTCATCCGTAAGCTGGGAACAATCAAAGGGTTATTATTTTGCAACGTTTACCATTAACAATTTGGAAGTGAATGCGGCCTACAGCGAAGCTGGCGAACTGGTTGCAACTTCCCGTACAATCGAATTTGATCAGTTGCCATTGAGTGTTTCGATCGCTTTGTCAAAAAAATACACGGGGTATAACTTGCCTAAAACAGCAACGGAATTGAGCTACGATGGAAACACCAGCTATTATGTAAATATCGATAACGACCGCCAGTCCTTGAAATTGAAATGCTCAAGCGGTGGCGATATTCAGGTAGAACGCAAAGTGAAGAAAAAATAAAACCTGGGGTAGGATAATCAAAATAGCCGTCTTTAATAGGGCGGCTAATTTTTTGTGTAAACATTTTGGCGTGCTCAGTTTGCGATTTTCTTTCAACGATTATAACATTGATGCGGTTTCCTGTTTTTTGCAAAACAAGGGGAAGGCATTATGGAAACAATTTGGGAACGAATGATTGAAAGTACAAATTATAAAAAACAACCAATTCAATGACCGAAATAAAGTGCAATTGTAAACGTCCTTTGTCGGGCGGTGTAATGCCTTAAATTGACCTAAACACCATCGCTGTTTTTTAGAGCCTAAAAAAAATTACTTTTGCAGCCTCCATCAAATTAATCTTGCAGCAATTGCTGTGATTGAAATGGATGAATTTTAAAGCAACCTAAAATATAAAAAAATGAGTAAAGGAACGGTTTCCAATTTTATAGAGCATCACTACCGCCATTTTAATGCAGCGGCTTTAATGGATGCTGCCAAGGGCTATGTTACCCACCTGGATGAAGGGGGAAAAATGATGATCACATTGGCTGGTGCTATGAGTACGGCTGAATTGGGATTGAGTCTTGCAGAGATGATTCGCCAGGATAAGGTGTCGATTATCAGTTGTACCGGAGCCAATCTGGAAGAAGATATCATGAACCTGGTGGCACATAGTCATTACAAAAGAGTGCCCAATTACCGTGATTTAAGTCCGCAGGAAGAATGGGATTTGCTGGAGAATCATTATAACCGTGTAACAGATACCTGCATACCGGAAGAAGAAGCATTTAGAAGGTTGCAGCAGCACATTCATAAAATATGGAAAGATGCGGATGACAAAGGCGAACGATATTTTCCGCATGAATACATGTACAAGATGTTGTTGAGCGGCGTGCTGGAACAGTATTACGAAATTGATCCAAAAAATAGCTGGATGCTGGCAGCAGCGGAAAAAAATATTCCAATTGTAGTACCGGGTTGGGAGGATAGTACGATGGGAAATATTTTTGCATCGTATATCATCAAAAATCAACTGAAGGCAACAACCATGAAAAGTGGTATTGAATACATGGTGTGGCTGGCAGATTGGTACAGAAATAATTCTGCAGGTAAAGGCGTGGGGTTCTTCCAGATTGGTGGTGGTATAGCCGGCGATTTTCCGATATGTGTGGTGCCAATGATGTACCAGGACCTGGAATGGCATGACGTTCCGTTCTGGAGTTATTTCTGCCAGGTAAGTGATAGTACTACTTCTTATGGTTCTTATTCCGGCGCAGTTCCCAATGAAAAAATCACTTGGGGTAAACTGGATATTCATACCCCTAAGTTTATTGTAGAAAGTGATGCTACTATTGTTTGTCCGCTGATATTTGCGTGGATATTGTGTTGGTAATGGAGTTTATCTTAATTTGATGATGTGCAATTCTTCAAAAAAAAATGAAAAACAATTAATCGAATGAATTCGTACCTCGAAGAAACATACCTGGAAGCTGAAGCTGATATCAAGGAAGGTAATTTTGTGGATGCGTTTAGAAAATACGAGGCCATTTTAATGGAAGAGCCTTCTAATGGACCCACGTTAAATTCGTTGGGTTGGCTAAGTAAAACACAAATTGAAGATTTTACCAAAGCAGAAGCCTATTATAAAGCAGCAATTGCGGCCGATTCAAAATATCCGCATAGTTATAATAATTATGCTACGCTCTTAACGGAGATGGAACGATTTGAGGAATTGGAAGAGTTACTTCAAACCTGTTTTAGGATACCCACCATCGAAAAGTCGTGGGTATTTATGAAACTTGGTTTAATGGAGGAGCTCAAACTGAATTTTAAAGGCGCCATTGCAAACAATGAAAAGGCAATTTTGGTAGCCATTAGTGATGATAAGATAAAAGATTATCAACAGAATATTATCCGTTGTAAAAGTAAAATTGAGTTATCAAAAAGTCATCTGAAATGGATCAACCAGTTGAAGAAATGAATTTAATCTGATTGGTATAAAAATAAAAGAGCCCCGTTTAATCAGGGCTCTTTTATTTTTATCTTGATCCCATTTCTAAAGGAATATCTCTTTTTAACATCTCATCCCGGTTGGCAATTTCCCAGGCGGTGTGAAAAATCATTTTTGTTCTTTTCTCATACAAATCCCAATAGATCTTATCAACGGTATCGGTTGGTTTATGATAATCCGATTTTAGCATACCATCATAAAAGAATAAGATTGGTACTCCTTTTTTGGCAAAATTGTAATGATCGCTCCGGAAGTAAATCCTGTTTTGATCTTTTGGATCATCAAACTTGTAATCAAACACCAGGTTGGTGTATTTCTTATTGACTCCTTCATTAATACCGGGTAATTCACTGCTCAGTTTATCATGGCCAATTACATACACATAGTTTAACGTGTCGTCCGTATTCCTTTCAGTATCAATTCGTCCTACCATGTCGGTATTTAGATCAACGGATGTTTTATCCAACGGAAATAATGGATGATCAGCATAATATTCACTACCCCATAATCCTTTTTCCTCTCCGCTAACGGTCATAAATACTACGGTTCTTCTCGGCCCCACACCAGCCGCCTTTGCCTGTGCAAAAGCCTCTGCCATTTCTATCACAGCACAGGTGCCACTTCCATCATCATCTGCACCGTAATATATTCTGCCATCACGTTTTCCAAGGTGATCATAATGAGCGGTTAAAAATACAAACTCATCTTTTTTATCAGTACCCTCAATAATGCCAATCACATTGCTTGCATCAGTCGTAATGCGGTATTTTTTATACAGGAAAGACGCTTTTAGTTTTTTATCGTAACTCCAATCTTTTACAAAAGACTCGTTGGCTTTTGCCAGTTTTAACAGTGCTTCAAAATTATTGGTAAACGATGCCGCAAATTCATGGGATAAAAAAACATGATTGATTATTTTACCTGCTGTTGTGCGTGGAAAATAGGTATTGGTTTTTTTATTGGATTCGATCGTTCTTGGTGAAAAGGTGGCCTGTGCCGGATTGATAATAAATGCACCAATGGCTCCCTTTGCCGCTGCGGCTGTTAACTTTGTACTTGTCCCAGGAAACGTCCAGGCACTGGTTTTACTGCTACCGCTCACCAGGTATTTGCCATCTTTTTTGGGCTCGCCTAAAAAGAAAACCACAATTTTTCCTTTTACATCCAGCCCGGTATAATCCGAATAAGTAGTATCATCAATGCCATAACCTGCAAATATTAATTTTTTACCCTTAAACTTATTGGTTTCACTGAGGGTGGTCTGGCTATAATAATCTTTGCCTAATTCGGCCCTTTTACCACCAACGATCAACTCGCTGCCTCCAAGACTATCCTGAAAAAGTGGGTACAATTGCTGATATCCATTTGATTGATTTGCTGGATTAAGGCCGAGCAATTTAAATTGTGATTCAATGTAGGCAGCAGCTTTTCGCTGTCCTTCGGTACCGGTTTCCCGGCCCTCCATTTCGTCACTTGCAATAATGGTTAAATGTTTTTTTAAATCAGCAGTAGAGATGCTATTGGCAAATTTGGCCGCGTTATCAACCTGCGCAAAAGGATTGAATTGCAAGCCGAGCACGAATATGCCCAGGAGAAAGTTTTTTTTCATCTATGGAATTTAAAACTAAAATAAGGGAACATGCAAGGCCACCATCATTTCTTTTATGAATGGCAACCATGCATATTTATTAATGCTGATATGAAAAGTTAGCAGGAAATTTTATTTACCCGATCCTGGTGACGTCCGCCTTCAAATGCTGTCTTCATAAAAACATCCAGCATTTTTTCAGCATCGCCATCCCTTACAAAACGGGCTGGAATGCAAATGATATTGGCATCATTGTGCTTGCGTGCCAGCTCAGCCAACTCTTCGCCCCAGCAAATGGCGGCCCTCACGCCCTGGTGTTTGTTGGCACTGATGGCAACACCATTCGCACTGCCACATAAGAGAATGCCAAAAGCTACTTCGCCTTTCTCAACGGCGTTTGCCACCGGGTGAGCAAAATCAGGATAGTCAACAGAGTCTTTTGAAAACGTACCAAAATCTTTAAATAGCAGACCTTCTGCTTCCAACAATGAAATCAGGTCTTCTTTGCAATCGAATCCAGCATGATCGCAACCAATGGCGATGGGTAATTTAAAATTAAAAGGAGTCATAGTATTTGATAATGTATTAATCGATGATTGATCCGGCTTTCAATGAAAGAATAGTCACTTTGTCTCTTAGCTCCATTCTTTTTCCTCTTCCTTCAGCCGGGCTTTTTCAACACGGGTTGCCAGAATGATACTTATCCAATACAAAAGCAACAATGGGATAGCAACTAAAAACTGGCTGGTCCAGTCTGGAGAAGGGGTAATGATTGCGGCTACGACTAAAATCACTACAAAAGCAAATTTAAAATATTGTCTCAATATACTCCCGGTAATCAACCCGATTTTAGCAAGTACATACGATAATACTGGCAATTCAAAAGCGATGCCGCAACCAAGCATTAAATTGGTAAGACTATCAATATAATCATCTATCGCAGGGCGATATTGAATCATTGAGTTTTTTCCCAGTGTAAAGCTTGCTAAAAAGTTAAAAGTAAAAGGCGCCAATAAATAGTAGCCAAAAGCGGCGCCGGTAAAAAAACAAAGGGAAACCCAAAAAATACTTCCCCGGCCATATTTTCTTTCCTTGGGTGACAAAGCTGGCTTGATAAAGCGCCATATCTCCCAGAAGATATAGGGGAAAGCAGCGATGATGCCGCCGATCATGGCAATTGAGATAGCGGAAGTAAAAGTGCCATTAACAGTAGTAACCTGAAAGTCTATTTTAACCGGGGGCATACAAAAGCCATCCCCCAGATGTAGCCATTGTCCAAAGCGGCAAAGTGCTCCATAAGTAACAAATTTTTCATTGGCGGGAGCAAGGATAACATTGTCGTATACCCAGTCAATATAGATAAATATTGCAATGGCTGCTACAAGCCATGCAATGATAGAGCGCATAATATGCCAGCGTAATTCTTCAATGTGGTCAAAGAAGGTCATTTCCGTCTCTTCCTCATTATTATCCTTTCCAGCTTTTAGTCGCTTGAAGAATGATTTTCTTTCGGATGCTGTTGTCGCCAAATCGATAAATTAAGATAAATTATTACAAATGATTTTAAATTGCTAAATCCAAAACAGGCTCAAAAGTAAAACTCTTTTATGATTATCGGATATAGATTATATGGGACTAAGCTGCTTTACATTACCGGTGCGTTTTAATACACCCCAACCCTGCAATTCTCCTTTAATGGCACTGTTAAATGATTTGATAACAAGATAATACATCAGCTGCCTGTAAATAAGCCGTTGGGGTATTATCCAAAATAGTTTTTTATAATCTTCTTTTTCAAATGCAAAGGCAAGAGCTGCTCCTGCAACATCTACAAGTGTGAAGATGAGGTAATAAAAGAGTATATGGCCAATGCTGGCAGGAATGATTCCGAGCCCAGCGGCTGCTAAACTTACTACCAGTAATAGATCTGCGAGTGGGGCCAAAAAGGGAAGCATTATCTGGAAAATCAGAATATTGGGCATTGCCACCATACCAAAATTTTTAAAACCGGGGTTAAAAATTGCATCCCGGTGTTTCCAAAAACACTGCATTACGCCAAAACTCCAACGGAACCGTTGTTTCATAAATTGCCGCATTGTTTCTGGTGCTTCGGTATAAGAGATAGCATCGTTGCAATTACGCACCAGGTAACCCATGCGGTGCAAACGCATGGTAAGGTCACAATCTTCCGCCAAAGTATCTGTTGTAAAACCACCTGCCTGAAGAATAGCATCTTTTCTAAAAGCTCCTATTGCTCCCGGAACAACAGTGATACAGTTTAAAAGGTCGAATGCTCGTCTGTCGAAATTTTGAGAAGTGATGTATTCGATACTCTGCCAGCGGGTAATCGTATTTACTTCATTTCCCACCTTTACATTGCCTGCAACAGCGCCTACAATACCTCGTGTAAACAAAGCTTTTGATTCATCCTCTGGCGATCCTGCCAAATCAAATTTTTTCATTAACTGACTTACTGCATCCTTTTTCAACTGAGTATCTGCATCGATACAGATCACAAACCAGCCGTCTGCTTTTTCAATACCGGTGTTCAATGCGGAGGCCTTGCCTCCATTTGGCTTGGTATATGTTTTTACAAATGGGTTTTCTTTAAACGCTGTACTTACTTTTAAAAAAGTAGTGTCCTTGCTTCCATCATCAATAAAAACAACCTGTAAATTGGGGTAATCCTGGTATAATAAACTCTCAATTGTTTGGATAGCGTTGATTTCTTCGTTGTAAGCTGGTACGATGATACTCACCAATGGCATCTCGGCAGCGGGTAAAATGGCCGCAGGAACCACCTTGTCTTCGTTTCTTTTTTGCTTCCATGCCAGCATTGCCATTATAATCGTTCTGCCTACAGATAGAGCAATTCCCACCATAAACAGGACGAATAAAAGGTGCCCGCCCCAATAGGTAGCTTCTGCAAAAAACAAATTCAACTTATTTTTCCAGTCTTGCTTTACAGGTGGCATTAAGTCTTCTCTGGATTGTCCCATCAGGTCAGCAACAGTCGTAAACTTACAACCACGTTTTTTAAAATAGGCAATGATGCGAGGCAAGGCATCTACAGTAGGCTGCCTGGTAAGTCCACCAGCGTCATGCAATAAAATAATGCTTGCATCGTTTTCTTCGGCCATTCTAATGGTACGGTTTACAATGCTGTCGGCATTCATTTTTGGATCCCAATCATTTGGATCAATGCTTTCACCCACCGATATATAATTGTCTTTTTTGCTTCGTGCAAGCGGCTCTATTTCCTCATAGGTTTGGGGTTCACTATCCGCATTGTAAGGAGCCCTGAATAAAATAGTGGAATGTCCGGTAATACATTCAATCAGTGATCGGGTAGTTTTCATTTCCAGCTCAGCTCTTTCAGGGCTCATTTTAGCGACATTGCTGTGAGTAAATGTATGATTACCGATTTCGTACCCATCTCTGTAAATTCGCTGTAGTAAAGGGATATTGTTTTCTGCATTTATCCCCACAACAAAAAAGGTAGCAGGTATTTTTTCTTTTTCAAGGATAGCCAATATCTTCTTGGTGTAATCTGGGTCTGGGCCATCATCAAAGGTTAATATGATTTTATGCCCCGGTCCCATCTGGGTTTTGTCTTCTGCAAATTTTTCATAAACGTATCCGGATGGCAATTGAATATACTGCTGCTCGGCAATCAGGACGTCTGTAGTATCCACCTCAAGTTTTATTTTACCAGCCACCGGGGTATAAAGTATATTCAACAGTTCACCTTCACCGATAGACGTAGGTTTTGAAAACGGATCAATCGGAATAACAGCAAGGGTGTTAAAATCAAATGGTGTTTTTTGCAAAGCGGCAGTGCTCAGGTTGCGGCTATAGTATTTCCAGATTCGGGGATCCTCACCACCCAAATGCCAAAGTGCTGTGCCTGCGGTTTTATAATCATCACTAAACCTTAATATATTGAAGGTAGTAGCGGCATCGGTTAGCCAGATGGTATGTTTTGTTTCACTGGAAGTATCAGATTTGGGCTCACTATAACTATAATGAAGATTATAACTGGAGTTATCGAATGTAACAGCAGATCGGGATAATTTAGCATTATCAATGGCGGCAGCATAAGTAATATCCTCTACTCTTTTTCCTTCTTCCTCTGTTATCCAGTCACGGGCATATCCCGCTACCCCTAAAATTATTTTTGAGGCATCAATTTTATCATCCATCCAGTCCAGTTGTTCTTCTATCCATTTTTGGCTGCTGATAGGACCAGCTTCTGTTGCATCATTGAATTCATCATAAGCCATCAAAATCACATAATCATTGTATTTGGATAATTCTTTAAAATCGTAGTCTTCGTTTTTGGCCTGCACGTCCATACTCACCAGTAGATTCCGGCTATGCAATACGCCGAACAACTGTTGCTGAAATTTAGTGAGGGGATCATTGGACTTTTCATTTATTTCTTCAAAGTCTACATTTAGCCCCTGCAGATGGTAATAAATGAGTGTGTCGGAAATTTGCCCAATTATGTTATTTCTCCTGGTAGTATCACTTAGTATGACATGGAGAAGTTTGCTGTCAAAAAAGCCTCTTTCGTTCGCAGTTTTGCCGGTATGAAAATTATTTAAAATGGGTTGAATACTAAGATTGTTTTTTTTCATTATAGCAAGTCCTGCGCTATCTATTCTGGTTTGTAGTTTGAAAGTGATGGTATCAATAAAGAACCATTCAGGGTAAACCGTATTTAATTTATCCGCATTTTTTATTAAATCTGGTAAAGAAGCCTTATTCCACGGCGTGTAAAAGGCAGATCTTATCAATGAAGTTTTATTCTGGGAAACAGTTAATCGCTTAACTGAATCTTCTATTTGTTTTTTCTCCAGAAAATATTTGAAACCTTTATATTTTTTATTTTGTACCGAGCTAAGTGAAAATTTATTGTTGGGGTTGAGTATTGCCTTGTAAACTTTGGCCCGGTCATTCATTTCCGGCAAAGAAGGATTTGTTGCATTAATTACGGCCAAAACTGTGACGAATAAAAGGAAGACGGTCACTATGCCAATTATTCTACTGGTCCACTTTACTCTTGTCCAGCGTTTTTTAGTCTGTGTTTGAAAAATTTGTGACGTATGATTCATGAAATACAAAGCTATTTCAAATGGGTAGCTAAGCGTGTGTGGGTGTGGTTAATGTATTGTTATGCAGGGGGCAGGTAAAGCTTGAAAGGGGGATCAAACGAGAATGAATAATGTATCAAACGAATGCCAGTCAATGTAGATAAAAAAAAATGACATTTTCAAGAATTGGGGACAAAAGAAAGACCCCTGTAGAAACAGGGGTCGTTTACCAAAACTAACTGCTTATGAGAAAAATTTGAATTTTATTTTTTTTGTGTTCTATATTTAATTACGCAAATGAGGTGCCAATGGTTTCAAACTATCTGTTAATAAATCTTTAAGACCTTCCACTGTTAAATAAAGAACGTTTTAAACACTGGTTTATTTCGTTAAAATTTACTAATAATTTCGTTTTGTTCTTTGATAGAATAAAGTTAGACCTATAATTTAAAAAAACAGGAAAATATTTTAATTTTTTGTCTCTTTAACAATTATTTAATCTGTTTCTATTTTAGGAATCCCTGAATCAAATCCATTAAGCCACCGCCACCACTTTTCGAATGCTGTTGCTGTTGCTGAGCACCGCCGGTAATTTTACTCATAATGTCATCTAAGCCAACTTTTCCATCGCCATTGGCATCAAGTCCGCCATTGATAAAATTGCCTAATATGCCTTGTAAATCAAATCCTCCGGTAGCACCTGTTTGGGTATTTCCGCCTGTGAGTGAGCCGATGATGCTACTGATATCAAAACTGTTGTTGTTGGGATCGTTGGTTCTGTTTACCAGGTTGCTGAGCACAGATGGAATCAGGTTATTTGCAATGCCACTTGCCTGCTCTCCGGGGATTCCGTGATTGTTGGTAAGCTTGTTTGTAAAACTGCTGACAATATTCCCCACAATGGGATTATTGAGTAAGCCGCTGATACCACCGGAAGCATTGCTGTTATTACTGTTGAAAAGAGAAAGTACATTTTGAAGTCCGCCGCCGGCCAAAACGCCCTGCAGACCATCTGCCACGGAATGGGTTGCATCTGCCAAAACCGCATTGTTTTGCTCATTTGGAATTGCAGGATTTTCAATTACGGATGAAACGCCTTGTTCTTTAACCAGGTTAAATAAGTTCTCTAACATAAAATATTTTTAGCCATTAAATGTAGGAACTTCAAATAACATTACAAATTATTTTTGATTAATTCTGGGTAGCCATTTTTTCTGCATTTTCTGCAAACTGCAAAGCGTCAATAAACTCCTGAACTTCGCCGTTTAACACGTTATCCAAATTATAAACAGTCAGTCCAATACGATGATCGGTTACACGCCCCTGTGGAAAATTATAGGTTCTTATTTTCGCACTTCTATCTCCTGTGCTAACCAGACTTTTGCGCTTATGAGCAATGGCCTCTTCCGCTTTGCGAACCTCTTCATCGTACAATTTAGTTCTCAACATGTCCATGGCTTTTTCCTTATTTCCCAATTGGCTTCTTTCAGTTTGACACATTACCACCAGGCCGGTCGGTTTGTGGGTTAAAAATACTTTGGTCTCCACCTTGTTTACGTTTTGTCCACCTGCACCACCACTTCTGGCCGTTTCCATTTTCACATCGCTTTCCTTCAGTTCAAAATCCACTTCTTCCGCCTCGGGCATTACCGCAACGGTGGCAGCGCTGGTATGTACCCTTCCACTAGCTTCCGTATCCGGCACTCTTTGTACCCGGTGAACGCCACTCTCAAACTTCAATATACCATATACATCGTCTCCCACTACTTCTACCTGCACTTCTTTATACCCACCCGCCGTGCCCTCACTTTCACTAAGCAATGCAGTTTTCCAGCCCTTTTTCTCGCAATATTTTAAATACATTCTAAGCAGGTCTCCGGCAAAAAGAGAGGCCTCATCACCACCGGTACCAGCTCTAATTTCCAGAATGGCATTTTTTTCATCATACGGATCTTTGGGGATCAACATATTCCGAAGTGCTTTCTCCAATGCCTCTTTCTTTTCATCCAACTCGGGCAATTCCTGCTTGGCCAGCTCCCTCATTTCTGCGTCATCGCCGTTTAGTACCTCTCTGTTAAATTCAATGTCATCCAGTAATCTCACATAGGCATCTCTTGCCAAAACGATTTTTTCCAGATTGCGGTATTCTTTACTGATTGTAGTAAACTTTTTATTGTCA
>JBBQKO010000089.1:0-15203 GCA_038327005.1 Chitinophagales bacterium
TACGGGCATCCAACACGGAAATATTTGCAATCTGGGCCAGCGGAGTAGGAGCACCATAATAATCTGCTACAATACCGTCTAACATATTTGGATTTGCTTTTCCTGCCCGGATTTTAACCAATTCAGTTTCAAGGTGATTGATTGCTTTCTTCATCAATGAATCTGTATCCAGTTTTATCAATTGCAATTCTTCTGACATAAAATAGAAAATTAGGTGGCTGCAAAACTAAAGAAAAGAATAATAGACAGGCCATTATTACTTTTTAAGGGTTGAAAATTATTTTGGAAATAACTCTGTAAAACTGAGGGAAGAATTAATCTACTTCAACAGTTTCGGGTGTAAGTGTAAGTATTTTGTGGGATTTTATAATTTTTGCTTCCACAGGTATTTTGGTAGTATCCGGAGATTGTAGTTTTTCTCGTTTGAAATAAATAATTGCAATCAAGGTGGATGCGATCGACATCAGGATGCCAATTAAAACGGTGGTACCAAGATTACGCAGAAAAAAAGCCAACACTATAAACCCGATATTGGTGGTTACGCAAAGTAGGGTAACCTGTCTGTGGCTAAAGCCGATGTCAAGTAAAAAGTGATGCACGTGGGTTCTGTCAGGGCTAAAAGGAGAGCGTTTATCCAACAGGCGTAAACTAAAAACCCGCAAGGTGTCAAACAATGGAATTAATAGAACAGCCATACCCAATGCCGGAGCGGCTTCCAACGGTAATGCGGAAGTTTCACTGCCCGCAATGTTGATGAATTTTACGACCATAATTGAATTTACCAATCCAATGAGCAAGGATCCGGTATCACCCATAAATATTTTTGCCGGCGAAAAATTATAGATTAAAAACCCAATTAAACTTCCGGCTAAAGAGAAGGCCATTACGGCATACATAGTATAGCCCGTGTAAATAAAATAAGAACCAAAAACAAGCGCAGTCAACAAACCAAGGCAACCTGCCAGTCCATCTACACCATCAATCAAATTAAAAGAGTTTACAATAACAATGATGGTAAATAAGGTAAAGACGATGCTAACAAGATGCGGTATCTCTGTGATACCCAAAAATCCATGCATATTCGTAATTTGAACTCCTCCAAACTTGATAATGATTCCTGCTGCTACCAATTGACCGATGAATTTTTTTCCTGCAGACAGGATCAATATATCATCCTTTATTCCTAAAAAGAAAATAACAATAGCTGCTGCAATAAAATATTGCAATTCGCTGGCACCCAACGGGGCGCCCAACAACAAAGCCAATATGAAACCAGCAAAAATGCCAAGACCTCCCAAAGTAGGGATCACCATTTTATGAACCTTTCTTTCGTCTGGTTCATCAAATAATTTCTTTTCTCTGGCAACCTGTATAATGATGGGTATTGCAAAAAAAGTAATTAAGAATGCAAGTGTTCCACTAAGTAATATATTATGCATGCCAGACGTATTAAATATTCCGAGTTTAGAACAAATGTAAAACTCTTTTAATTATTATGGGTAGATTATCTAATTAACTTCAGCACAACATAATCAAAATCCATTGGTTTTTAAAATTTTAGAAGGAAAAATCTCGTTTTTAAATGAACTTTTTTAGTAAGGCGTTGCCCGCACAATAACGAAGAAGTCTAAAACTTATTATTAAATACTACACCAATATCAATTTTTACTTTGCTCATGTAGGTATTTGAAGTAGGTTTGCATCGCATAAAAAAAGTACAATGAGTGATTTAAAAGGTATAGCAAGTCAGGTACGAAGAGATATCGTACGTATGGTTCATGGCGTTCAGAGTGGTCATCCCGGTGGTTCATTGGGATGTGCAGATTATTTAACTGCTTTGTATTTCGATATTATGGAGCATGATCCTGCCTTTAATATGGATGGAGCAGGAGAAGATTTATTTTTCTTAAGTAATGGGCACATATCTCCGGTTTTTTACAGCGTATTGGCACGAAGCGGTTATTTCCCGGTAGCAGAGCTTGCAACTTTTAGAAAATTAAATAGCAGGTTGCAGGGGCATCCTACTACTCATGAACATTTACCGGGCGTAAGAATCGCTAGTGGCTCATTGGGGCAGGGTATGAGTGTAGCACTTGGGGCGTCTTTGGCTAAGAAGCTAAATGGCGATGCCGGGATTATTTACTCATTGTGTGGAGATGGCGAATTGGATGAAGGGCAAAATTGGGAAGCAATCATGTTTGCGGCACACAAAGGGGCAGACAACCTGATTGCAGCAGTTGATTGGAACGGCCAACAGATTGATGGTCCTACTGCAAAAGTGATGAACCTGGGTGATCTTGCCGGAAAATTTGAAGCTTTTGGTTGGAAGGTGATTGTGCTTGAAAAAGGAAATGATATAGATGAAATCGTTTCGACCTTAAATTTCGCCAAAACTTTTACTGGAAAAGGACAACCTATCGTGATATTGCTGAAAACAGAAATGGGAAAAGGTGTTGATTTTATGGAAGGCAGTCACGAATGGCATGGTATTGCACCCAATGATGAGCAATTGGAAAAAGCATTGGCCCAGTTACCGGAAACAATGGGAGATTATTAATATTCAGATAACACTTTTTAAAAAAGCTTTCACTTTGTGGAGGCTTTTTTTATTTTTAAGATGTATGGCTATTAGCGTAATTCTACCAACTGATTGGAGGCTTTACGTGCAGGAAACCATGATGCCAGAAAAGCGATGAAAGTTACGGTGGAAATAACCAGCAAAAAATCGGAAGCCTGTAGCTCCACCGGGAAATAGTCGATTAAAAAGGAGCCTCCCTGCAGTTTTATTAAATGAAACTTTATTTGTAAAAAACAAATGATGAGTGCCATTAATACCCCACTGATGGCGCCGATACCAGCAAGCAAAAGACCTTCACTCAGGAAAATTTTTAAAATCATGTTTTTATCGGCTCCCATACTTTGCAGAACGCTGATGTCTTTTTGCTTTTCGAGTACCAGCATAGTGAGTGCACTGATCATGTTAAAGGCAGCAATGAATAGAATTAGGGTTAATACCGCATAAATCGCCCATTTCTCCAGCCGCATAGTATTATAAAGACTTGTATTTTGCTCGTATTTGGTTTGTACTCTAAACGTATTGCCTAATAAAAGCGACAGTTTTTGCTGTATATCAGCCAACGAATTAGTATTGTTTAATTTTATTTCAACTGCACTATATTCATCGGTTGAAAAACCCATCTGTTGTTTTACAAAATCAATATTGGTAATGGCGTATTTATTATCAAAATCTTGTTGTATAGCAAACACACCGGTGGCCATAACGTGACCTTCACTCAGCGATTGTAATGGATCTGAAACTGAAACTTTGCTTTTTTTAGGTAAAATAAGAGTGAGTAAACTCGCCCCCATTCTTCCCTCAATATTAACTGCCGCTGCATTTTGTATTCCAGCTCCCAATATTAGTCCTGGGTTAGCTACATCTCCGGTATTAAATTTACCTTCTATGGTTTTGCCTGCAACACCGCTTACTTGTTGATAATTTGAGTCTACACCTTTTAGGTACACAATGGTTTGTATGTCTTCATTTTGGAGCAGTGCCTTTTCTTCGGCTATCATTGAAATGTCTTTTACACCAGGCTGCTGTTTAATCAGCTTAATTTGATTGGAAGTTAGGGTGAATGTTTTTCCTTTAACCGGAATGATTTTGATATCCGTATAAAACGAAGAGTACAGTGATTTAACCAATCCTTCAAACCCATTGAAAACACTTAGCACCAATATCTGGCATGCAGTAGCAAAGGCAATTACGCCTACGGTTACCCATGCGATGATGTTGATGGCATTGGCACTTTTTTTTGCTTTAAAGTATCTCCAGGCAAAGGTTAAATACATACCCCTGTCCCCGAATGGGGTGTTTTATTGAATCAGTAATAGTAAATGCTAATCGGTTGTTTCGGTATCGAAATTTGGCTTGGGGCCATCTTCCTTTTTGATTTTTTCAAAAAGCTCTTCCATTTTAAAAACGTAATCCAGGGTGTCATCAATAAAAAATTTAAGCTCTGGAATACTGCGCAACTGGTGGCGCACCCTTGTTCCCAAATCTTTACGAATATCTTTATTTTTTTCTTCAAACTTTAATAATGCTGCCTGGGTATCTTTCACCTGGAACATACTGAGATAGACCCTCGCCTCAAAAAGATCGGGCGTGATTTTCACGTTGGAGATGGAGATCATTCCACCATCCATCATCAGCAGGTTCATACGGCGAAAGATGTCGTTTAATTCTTCATTGATTAAGCCTGCCACCTGTTTTTGTCTTTTTGTTTCTGTCGTCATATTTATTGTTGCTTAGCTGCAAATTTACTTGTTTATTGTGATTTGGGTGGTTATTACTCGATAACGCTGGTTAAGCGAGGCAGGTATCGTGTTATTTGATTTTTTCCTTCTGAAATTAAATCAGGATTTCTTTCCTATCTGATAGCAGGAAATATTCAGCAGAAGTTATTGGGCAGTGCTTAGGTCTGATACGATGGGGTAGTGGTCTGAATAAGGAACCTTCGGACGGTTATATTGTTCCACCTTAAATTTTTTATCTGCTAAAATGTAATCTATTCTTAACGTGGGCGACAGATACTGAAAAGTTCTACCGAGCCCTCTTCCTTTTTTTAGAAAGGCATCCTGTAAATCACCTTTGATGGTAAAATAAGTATAGGAATTGGAAACATCATTAAAGTCGCCACAAATTAAAACCGGGTAAGGACTTTCCTGAATTTTCTGTTTTACTAAATCAGCCTCAGCACCGCGGTAGCTGTATGCATGTTTTAACTTGTGTACGATTGTTCTGGAGTCTTTCAAGCCACTTTCATCCGTCCGTTTTATTTTGCGAAGTGCTGTATATTCGGTGTTATCAAACCTGACCGACTGAAGATGTGTGGTAAAAAATCTTATTTTTTGATTGTTAAACTGGATGTCAGCATAAATCAGGTGTTCAGAAAAATGCTCATCCCCAAAATAAAATTTTGCAGTATCGGTTATCGGGTATTTTGAAATGATCGCCACGCCCGTTTTTTGATTCTTTTTATCCAAATAAGATTTCACGAAATAATGATGTGGATAGCCCATTTCCTTAAATATTTGCAAAATAGAATAATGATCATGCCCATATTCAATATCCCAAAATTCCTGTAAACAAATAACATCGGCCTGCTGCTGTTTTATCAAATCCAGCATCAATGGCCTGAATTCCACAGGATGATTTTGATTCTTATTGGTTTCACTCCAACTTGAAACATTCCAGGAGAAAATCCTAATTGTTTCAGCAGGCTTATTGTAATTAAATTTCTTATTGCCGTTATAACCAGCCATCACTGAAATTTGTTGCCAACTTAGCAACACTGCTGCCAAAGAAAGGAAGCACCACTTAGATCGGAAAGCTAACCAAATGAGAAAAAAAACCGCAACAAGTGCAGCGAGTAATGGGAAAACTAATCCTAGAATTGCAATCATCCAGAATTTCCCGGCAGGCAAAAACGGATTTAAGCAGGCCGATAAATAAAGCAGTACAACAATAATATTAATTATTTTAAATGTTGTTCCAATGGTCTTTGTCATTAATGCAGCTCTGTTTTTTATGAATTCCTCAGTACCACAACTATGATTGGTTGCCTGTGCCTGTGATAATTTACCTTGTTGAATTTTTACTAAAAAATGGTTTTAAGCAGGGCGAAAATATGTAATTATAAATAAATGATTTGTTATTTGAAGCAAGAAGCAAGCTGAAAATAATACACAATGTGGAGGTCGGTAATCTACAATTCTTTCAATAGCTTTTTGTTTGGAAAGTAGCAACGATTTTTACCATCCTTTTTTTGTCAATATGCAAACGACCTGGAAATGCAATCAAAAAATATTTGTACCAGAAAGTAAAATCCGTAAAATATCAACTATCAAATTTCAAATTTTAATCCCTAACCCCTACCTTTGCGGCCTGAAAATAGACCTAAATACAATAAAATCTTGTTTATGGCCAATACCGGTAAAGTAAAGTCAATCATTGGTGCCGTAGTAGACGTGCAGTTTGATAGCGATAGTAATCTTCCTGAAATTTTTAATTCACTAGAGTTGAAACGTGATAACGGCGATATTTTGGTGCTGGAAGTACAACAACATTTGGGCGAGGACAGTGTTCGAACCATTGCAATGGATGGTACTGAAGGACTTGTTAGGGGAATGGTAGTGGTTGATACCGGAAAGCCAATCGCAATGCCTGTTGGGGATGCGATTAAAGGTCGTTTGTTTAATGTAACAGGTGATGCAATTGACGGTTTACCGCAGGTTAGCAAAGTTGGCGGTCGTCCGATTCATGCCAAACCACCATTATTTGAAAATTTAAGCACAGCCAACGAAATTTTATTCACGGGTATTAAAGTAATCGATCTGATTGAGCCATACGCAAAAGGTGGTAAAATTGGTTTATTTGGTGGAGCCGGAGTTGGTAAAACGGTTTTGATTCAGGAATTGATTAATAATATTGCGAAATCATATAGCGGCGTGTCGGTATTTGCAGGTGTAGGAGAGCGTACGAGAGAAGGAAATGATTTGATGAGAGAGATGATTGAAGCTGGTATTATGAACTATGGCGAAAAGTTTAAACATAGCATGGAAGAAGGAGGATGGGATTTGAATGCTGTGAATATGGAAGACCTGAAAGAATCAAAAGCAACATTCGTTTTTGGTCAAATGAACGAGCCACCGGGCGCAAGGGCTCGTGTTGCATTGAGTGGTTTGACCATTGCTGAATATTTCCGCGACGGAGATGGCTCTGGACAAGGAAAAGATATTTTGTTTTTCGTTGACAATATTTTCCGTTTTACTCAGGCAGGTTCTGAAGTTTCTGCATTGTTAGGTCGTATGCCAAGTGCGGTAGGCTATCAGCCAACACTTGCAACTGAAATGGGCTTGATGCAGGAAAGAATTACTTCTACTAAAAATGGTTCAATTACTTCCGTTCAGGCGGTATATGTTCCTGCGGATGATTTAACAGATCCTGCGCCTGCTACAACTTTTGCGCATTTGGATGCAACGACTGTATTGAGTCGTAAAATTGCAGATTTGGGTATTTATCCTGCCGTGGATCCATTGGATTCTACTTCAAGGATTTTGACTCCATTGATTGTTGGCGACGAACATTATAATACAGCAAACAGGGTAAAATTAATTTTACAGCGTTATAAAGAATTGCAGGATATCATCGCTATCCTTGGCCTGGATGAATTGAGTGATGAAGATAAATTAACTGTATCAAGGGCTCGTAAAGTACAACGTTTCCTTAGTCAGCCTTTCTTCGTAGCAGAGCAATTTACAGGTTTAAAGGGAGTTTTAGTTCCAATAGAAGACACAATCCGTGGATTTAATTCAATTATGGATGGAGAAGTTGATGAGTATCCGGAAGCGGCTTTTAATCTGGTAGGAACCTTGGAAGATGCAATTGAAAAGGGTAAAAAATTGATGGCAGCAGCGCAGGCATAGTGCTACTCAAAGTGAGCTTTACGGTACTTTCTAAATTAATTGAATTCTCTTTTTAATGGCTTCACTCTGGTATCCAGTAGTTTTCTTTAAGTTGCTGGTTTGCGGCCTATCTGAAAAAATGCCAATGGAGATCTTATTAATGTAGTTGTATTTAAGTTCTTTTAAAAGTAATTATTAACCAACAAACCAAGTTCCCTGAATATGGGGCCAGGCAAATGACATTAGAAATATTAACTCCCGAAAAAAAAATATTCAGTGGCGAAGTTTATGGCGTTCAATTGCCAGGTATAACCGGGTCATTCGAAGTATTAGATAAGCATGCTCCAATGGTAAGTGCGTTGAAGGCTGGTAAGTTGAAAGTTTTGACTGACAAAACTGCCACAGCTTCTTATACTATCTTAAGTGGATTTGTAGAAGTATTGAACAACAAAACAATCGTATTGATAGAGGGCGCAGAGGAGATTTAACGGAACGATAAAAAGAAATTAAGAATTAAAGCCCATCAATTTGTATGGGCTTTTTTATTGAACTCCTCCGATGTGAGTATTATTTATTATTTAGTTGCCTCGGGAATTTTTTTAATGGGTGGTAGCCTTCAAATAATCCTAAATTATATGCTTTCATTTTTATATGATCTAAAAGGGCAGGCGACAGTTTTAAACGGTCTGATGCTAATTTTGATTGTAGCCTATTTATTCAGGAAATATCAAAAAAGGCGAACATCAAATGTTTTGATTGGTTTCTCAATTTTTATCTTTTTACTAACTTCTACTGAGTATTTGCCCCGTTACCTCGCCAAGCAATTAGAAACCAAATTCCAGCCCCTTAAATTGCCTTTAGATACAAGAGATAGTTCCAAGGTATTGGTACATGTATTGGGCAGCGGATATACACTCGATAAAGGATTACCTGCAAATGCACAGATTGGATTGACCGCTTTAGGTAGGTTGGCTGAAGGAATCAGGGTTCATCGGGCAATTGAAAACAGTATCATTATTTGTTCTGGTAACTCCTCTCTCGGTTTGGAGACGCAGGCACAGGTTACAAAAAGAGCAGCAATTATTTTAGGGGTAAATTCAAGTGAAATAGAAACATTGAATAATCCTTCAACAACCCAGGAAGAAGCAAAAGAACTAAGAAAAGCATTTGACAAAAATACTACACTGATTATTGTTACAGATGCCATGCACATGTTGAGAGCAATAAAATTGTTTAAAATGGAGGGGTTTAATCCGATAGCGGCCCCAACTAATTTTAAAGTCAATGAAGGTCCTCTGCAAGAAAGAATGAAATGGTGGCCATCGTTTAGTAATATCGGGTTGATGAACTATGTAATACATGAGTATTTGGGGGCAATAAAGGCCTCAATATTTTCATAATTTAGCTTCGAAATGTTTTTCAATACCATGGCTGCTATATTATTAAGATATCGATAAGGGCATCTCTAAAAACTCATTTTTTTATTTGACCTCACCTTTGATTCCTCTCCCCCGAAAAATTCGGGGTCTTCGACAAAAGAGAGGGAAAGGTAAGTTTTTAGAGATGTCCTTAAGTAAATCAAATAGAAACAAAATATTTATTGTAGAATTATGTCTATATAATTGATGGCTGTTTGGGCAGTTAATTTCAGAATTTTGATTATAAACCATGGATGCGGTTGCGGTATATTTGCAATGCAATTGTTGGAGATTCCCAATTGGTGTATTTTTAAAATAAAACATTTAACTTCACCTTCAAATATTAAAAAAAATGCTTACTTAGTTGGTTTTTACCAGGTAAAATATGGAACGTAATAATAATAATAATTTTTCGTTAGTAGTAAGAATCTTTAGTTTTCATAATAATTTATCCTTGTCCCCAAAATTAAACTGAATTTTATGACCCAAAGGCTTTTAAAAAATTTTGCTCCCCGGTGGATTATCTTTTGTTGTGATATTCTATTGATATCGGGTTCATTTTTCTTCTCTTTCTTTCTTGCTCATCATCTTTCTGTAGATGCTCCTGACTTGGTTTCTTTTTTTCCCGGATTAATTACAAATCTTGCCATTAGTGTAGCTTGTATAGTTGTTTTTTCTATCTACAAAGGGATTATTAGGTATTCCGAAATAAAGGATATTTTAAGAATTATCAAGTTCGCATTTTTGCAATTCGGTATTTGGGTGTTCATATACTTTTTGGATAGCAAACACCTGGTTTCTGCTAAAGTATCGATTGCTATGTTGCTGATCAACTTGTTTGCAGTAATGTTTATACTGGTAGCCTTTAGGTTATTGGTAAAGGAGGTTTATTTTATGGCACAATCAAGGCCAAACCCAGTTCACCGAACACTAATTTTTGGGGCTGGAATGATGGGACAAATCACAAAGAAAGTTTTGGAGCAGGATGCTAAAATAAATACAACATTGGTTGGGTTTATTGATGACAGTAGCTATAAAATTGGGAAAAAGCTTGAAGGTCTTCCCATCTATAATGCAGCGGGAAATCAGTTGACCAAAATATTTAAAAAGAAAGGTATTACGCAAATTTATATAGCGATTGATAGACTTACAGTAGATCGTAAAATTGAGCTGACTGATTTATGTGCTCCATTCAAAATAAAGGTAAACCTCGTTCCTCCAGCCAATCAATGGTCTGCTGGTTCGTTTCAGAAAAAGCAGGTTAAGGAAATGAATATTGAGGAACTGCTGCAACGGGATGAAATTGTTCTTCCCAGTAATCTTTCGAAAGCCAATTATCAGAATGCCACCATACTTGTTACTGGTGCGGCTGGGTCAATAGGCAGTGAAATCTGTCGTCAATTGATTGGACACAATGTGAAAAAGTTGATAATGTTGGATCAATCTGAGTCTGGATTATTTGATCTGGAATATGAATTGAAGCAGAAAGGCATGCAGCAACCGATGCAGGTAGAAGTTGCATCGGTTCGGGATTATTTAAGGATGAAGGGGATTTTCATCAATTGTAAACCAGATATTGTATTTCATGTAGCAGCTTATAAGCATGTGCCATTAATGGAATATTTTTCAAGTGAGGCCGTTCTAACCAATATCTTTGGCACTAAACTGATTGCTGATTTATCAATGTTACATAGTGTTAAAAAGTTTGTTTTTGTATCTACTGATAAAGCGGTTAACCCTACTAATGTAATGGGAGCAACCAAACGTGTTTCTGAAATTTATATACAATCTTTAAATGATAGAATAGAATCCAACACCGAATTTATAACTACCCGTTTTGGTAATGTTCTTGGGTCTGCAGGATCTGTGGTAGCTACTTTTAAAAAACAGATTTCACAGGGCGGACCTGTTACGTTAACCCACCCTGATATTACACGTTACTTCATGACCATCCCGGAAGCTGCAAAATTGGTTTTAGAGGCTGGTAAAATTGGCAAATCGAGCGATATTCTATTATTTGATATGGGAAAGCCAGTTAAAATACTGGATCTGGCAACACGTATGATACAGTTAGCTGGATTTGTACCAGGAGTAGATATAAACATTCAATTTACTCAACTTCGTCCTGGCGAAAAAATGTATGAAGAATTGTTTAAAGATTCGGAGGAGTTCGCACCAACCAGTCATCCAAAAATATTAAGAGCTAAAAAAAGTCTGGAAACCAATCCCAACTTTTATTCCTTATTGAATAAACTGGAAACAGCAGCGGTAGCTCATAATAATGAAATGATAACACCCATATTAGGCAAGATGCTTCCCGAATTTAACCATGCTCCTAACAGGAAAGTTACAATTATTGAAAAAGTAAAGCAATTACCTTTTAGTGTTAGCTAAGCTCCGATAGCATATTTAATTTTTTGATTAAAACGGGTTTCACTTTTTGTGAAACCCGTTTTATGTTTCCTAAAAAGGATGATCTAGCCGATCATAAAAGTTGAACGAATGAACTGGTTTATTTGTACAACAGTTTTTCTATACTCTTTTTTTTTATTATTCTTGTGGCTGGTTCTTAATTAATGAAGACCGTTACATAATCACAGCGTTTTATGATTTCTACTAACTTCTTTATGTCTCTTAAATCCCACAGGACTACTTATTTTTTATTCATTTTGATTCCTGCTAAAGCCATATTGATCATCTCCTAAATGAATGTAACTCTTTCCAACAATCACTATTTATTTTACATTTTTTTGTAATTCTTATATTATCATATTCAGTTTGAATTAATTCAAACAACGACTATATTTTGCGAAATCATTATTTACACAGCTTGTAGGCGGCTTACTACAAGCTCCCTTTTGAAGGTAATTATTGCATTAAGTAAAAATAATTTTGAAAAAAGCGGCGTTATCGTTATGTAAGAAACGTGTGATACAATGTTTCAAATCCGATTATCTAACGAAAATTAACTTCCGTGAAACCCTGCAACTTTACCCTACAACAAGCTGGCTTTACCCCTCCTTCGGCCCGCAACAATTTTTATCTCTATTACCTGCCGATCGTTTTTAATATTACGTTGCTGCTACTTTCATTGTTTTCATTTTCCAGGAATTCTGCGAAAATCAAAGTTGGAAGTGCTGGGATCAAAACCAGTATTTCATTTATGAAAGGTGCCAACTCTCCGCTTGCTGGCAAAGAGAGTATAAGAACCACCTTATATCTATTGAATGCCAATAACACAACTGTCCTGGCAGATGGAGTCTACACCGAATATAATGATCTATACCATGACAGCGTTTTACTGGAAGATGCTTATAAGTTTACCAATATCAATGAGAATCTTGGAATAGTAAGATACGGGGCAGTTCTGTCGGTAGAGAGAAGGCCAATAATTACAAAAAGCGACACACTTTTTTTTAAATTATGGAAAACTACCAAACGCAACTACCAATTTGAATTTACTACAACAAATCTTGACCATCCGGGTATGCAGGCAGTTTTACAGGATTCATACCTGGGAACAAGTTTAGCCCTCACCCTTAACGGCATTACAAAATTAAATTTTGTTGTGAATACAGATGCTGCATCTGCAAATGTAAATCGGTTTAAAATTGTTTATGTTACGAACATCGCAGCGGCTGTACTTCCAGTAACCTTCGCATCAGTAAAAGGATTTGAGATTAATAAAAAAATAGCTATTGAATGGAAGGTTGAAAATGAAATTAATATAAAGAAGTACGAAGTAGAACGGTCTTCAAATGGTTTAGATTTCAACATGCTAAGTTCAATTACTGTAAGTGGATTTAAAAATGATCATAATAGTTATTCATGGATAGATAACCAACGTTTGAGTGGTAATAGTTTTTACCGTATTAAAAGTGTAGATATGGATGGTACTATCAAATTTAGTGTTATTGTAAAATTTACCACTGGTGCAACAGGGCAGGGGACCATTACTATTTATCCAAATCCAATTCAGGGGAATATAATTAACCTTCAATTTACCAGCCAGACGACCGGACTTTATCAGTTGAGGTTAATTAATAATAATGGGCAAGTAGTTTATGCTGGAATTTTACCAGTAAACAGTCCGAATAGCTCACAGACAATAATGACCAATACGAAGTTGAGTTGTGGTATTTACCAACTCGAAATAAAAGCTCCCGATAATGTGGTTCAAATAAAGCGGGCAATTGTTCAATAATTTGGTTTTTAAATCCGAAAGGACATATTTGAATGTTCTTGTCCGGATAATGCGTTGTTGAGCGCAAAGTTTACCCTGTTTTGTTTAAAAAAATCATACGATAAAGTGTTTTATACTTGGGCTTTACAGAAAAGCCTACATACCTCTGATACAAAAAATCCCTCGTTAAAAACGAGGGATTTTTTTGTATCAGTTGGTATTAATTAATTAATTAATAATCTCTGTTATAACCACCGCTTCCGCCGCTTCTGTTGCCGCCGCTTCCGCCGTAACCACCACTTCCGCCGCTTCTACCACCACCGCCGCCGTATCCACCGCCGCCGCTTTTCTTGTAACCGCCGCCGCCGCCACTTCCGCCGCCAAAACTGCGTTTTTTAAATCCGCCCTCGCCTTCCTGGCGTGGTTGTGATTCGTTAACGATTAATTTACGACCTTGAACTTCGCTTTCGTTTAAACTAGCAATCGCAGTTTTTGCTGCTTCTGCGTCATCCATTTCAACAAAACCAAAACCCTTGCTGCGGCCATTCATTTTGTCTTTCAGAATTTTAGCACTGGTAACAGTACCAAATTGAGTGAAAAGACTGCTTAGATCTTCGTCGGTCATTGTCCAACTTAAATTTCCTACGTAAATGTTCATTGTAAAAACTTTTAAAAATTAAAAAAAACCATAATGATTTAGTTGGTACAATGAACTGAAAAGGGACATCTAAAAAGTGTACAATCAGCTAGCGACGAAATACTAAAAACACTAAAGCAATACAAATGTAACAATTTATTTAAAAAAACAAAGATTTTCAAAAAGAATTCATATAGTAGGCTTTTTCAATATCATTTCAGCTAAACGACTGTCTCTTTTATACACATCATTCCTGAAATTTAGTTGCCCATCCCTATCCACCCAGGCAGTGAAATAGGCAATAAAAACCGGCACTGTGTTCGTTAAGGTTACATATTTTTCAACTCCATTATTCATGGCAGCCATTATTTTTTCATCATTCCAGTTCGAATCATCTTTTAGCAGATAAGTAGCCAGTTTGGTTGGTTCTGCCAAACGGATACAGCCGTGGCTGAACGCTCTTTTATCTTCGTTGAACAATGACTTAGCAGGTGTGTCATGCAAATAGATACTATGCGAATTTGGGAACAGAAATTTAACGAGTCCTAAAGAGTTATTGGCGCCTGGCTTTTGTCTTACGTTCCCTCCATTCCATTCCATATTGTGCTTTGAGAGATAATTGGAATTTCTTCTGATAGCGGGTAGGGTTTCCTTTTTTAAAATACTTGCAGGGATATTCCAGTATGGGCTAAATACCACATACTTCATTTCACCATTAAAAACAACCGTTTTATTCTGGTCTTTACCAACGACTACATTCATACTGAAAGCGATGGTATCCTGATTATACACATGCAATTTATACTCAGGGATATTTACGAGTAAATAATTACTTTTCAATTGAACAGGAACCCACCGGCATCTTTCCATATTCACCAATATTTGCTCAATTCTTTTATCAATTGGGGTATTCATTTCGGCAAGGAGTGTGGTGTTTATTTTGCCATCTTCTTTGTATCCCAATCGCCGCTGTAATTTTTTTACGGCATCTTGCAAAGTTGTGTCAAATCTGTCGGATACATTATTGTTCACCAGATCGCCCAATAAAAAAAGCCTTTCACGTATTGCTCCAATACTTTCGGAAGAATCGGACAACTGGTAGCTTTTCTTATCGGCCTTTATAGTAGCCAACAGCCCCTTCTCTTTTATGAGATTGTATTTTTTTAAATATTCTTTTAGTAAACTATACTGTTTAAATACACTGGAGTTCTCCAAACTATTTTTTCCGGTTAACATAGAGTCTAGCAATTGCTGGCTTGTGATTTTTTTTCTGGGTAAATACCATCCCGTTGCCAGACTTTCTTTTTCATCTAAACCATGCCAAACCTGCTTGGCGTAGGCAAAGTATTGTGATGTTAGCATTAACTCAAGAACAGGTGACGCCGAATCATTTCCAACCGCTGAGTCAATCAAATTGACAAATCTGTCTTTGTAAGGAACCACGTCTGGAACTCCTTCTTCACTGATATTTTGAATACGATTGAATAAATTATGGGCT
>JBBQKO010000090.1:0-14977 GCA_038327005.1 Chitinophagales bacterium
TACGGTACCCTTTACAATTTTATCACCGCCATAAAAATCATCGTTAAACAATGGGTGCCCAATGTATTGCATGTGTACCCGTATCTGGTGCGTACGGCCTGTTTCAAGCCTGCATTCTACGAGGGTCACATAATTAAATCTTTCCAGCACTTTATAATGCGTGATGGCATCTTTACCATGTTCTCCATCAGGGTAGGTGGTAAATAATTTTCTAAAGCGTTGGTGCCTGCCTACATGTCCCGTGATGGTTCCTTCGTTTACTTCAAAATCACCCCACACCAGAGCGATGTACCTGCGGTGAACCGTATGGTTGAAAAATTGTTTAGCAAGATCGGTCATTGCTTTGGGTGTTTTTGCGAGTACAAGCAAACCAGTGGTATTTTTATCAATGCGGTGTACCATGCCAAAACGGGCCAGGCCACTTTCTTCAATATCCGGATTTTGCTGTTTTAAATAGTAAGCCACGCCATTGATTAAAGTACCGCTATGATTGCCGCTTCCAGGATGTACTACCAGTCCGGCTGGTTTATTAATCAGCAATACATCTTCATCTTCAAAGGCAATATTAAGTGGTATATTTTCTGGAACAATGTCATTTGACTCAGGATGGCGATTGCTAAAAACAACAATTTTATCATACGGTCGTACCTTATAATTTGTTTTAACCGGCTTCTCGTTTACCATTACCATTTCATTGTCGATGCCCTGCTGTATTTTATTTCTGGTGGCACCTTCAATACGGCTCATTAAAAATTTATCAATGCGCAGGGGTTCCTGCCCTTTGGGGATTTCAATTACAAGGCGCTCATACAGTTCTTCCGTTTCCTGTAAATCCTCTTCCGTTATTGTTATTATCTCATTAGTCATATTCAATATTTATTTGTGGATAAGATAAAAAGGCCTTCTGCCTGCTCCCTTCCGCCTTCCGCCTTCCTCTTTTCATTTATCTTTGCAAAATAAACCAATTACATTGGATAAGCAGTTAGTTACATACAAAGATTTAGGCGTTATTGATTACAAGACTGCCTGGGATTACCAGGAAAGTTTGCTGCTGGCGAATGTGCAGTTGAAGAGTGCCAATGCCCGTAAACTGGCGTTGGAAGCCAAAGTAGGAGTTGGTAATCGGTTCAATGAACCAGACTTACAACCGTTAACTACGCATCATTTACTGCTTTGTGAACACCCGCCGGTATATACCCTTGGCAAAAGCGGTCGGATGGAAAATATACTCATCACAGAGTTAGAAATGCAGGAAAGAGGAATTCAGTTTTATAAAATTAACAGGGGAGGAGACATAACTTTTCACGGCCCGCAGCAAGTGGTAGGCTACCCAATTATAGACCTGGAGCGGTTCTACACAGATATCGGCAAATATTTAAGAGCCCTGGAGGAAGTGATTATACTTACGTTGGCGGAGTATGGAATTGTGGGAGAGAGAAGCAAGGGAGAAACTGGAGTATGGATTGAACCCAATATAGAAAGCAGGGAAAGGAAGATTTGCGCAATGGGTGTGCGCTGCAGCCGGTGGATTACCATGCATGGTTTTGCGTTAAATGTAAATACCGATCTGGATTATTTCAAGAACATCATTCCTTGTGGCATTGAAAACAAAAAGGTGACTTCCATGGAAATGGAGTTAAGTGTTAAAGTTGATTTTGAAGCAGTAAAGAAAAAAATCCAACGCAATTTTGAAAAGGTTTTCAATGTGCAACTGGTTCGATAGTCAATTTTCCCCTTAGGCTATTACGTTTGAAAAAAGTAGCAGTCTTTATTTTTTGTAACTGCAATTATATTTCAATCGCCTCGCTAATTGTTTCGCTGGTCTCTGCCGTTGTTATTGATTTTCCCGTCTTTAGGGATGTAGAATTTAAATTTTTCCTGTAGTATTCCATTATTGAATAAATCATATTTGAACCAGCCTGAATGGAGGAAATTTACTTTTTCAAGAATGAGATAGGATTCCTTAATCGCCTTCAATTCAAATACAGGATTGTCAAATTCATCAAAGAAATGAATGGAGAATTTTTGTGATTCGGCATTGGGCAGGTTGATGATTATATTGTTATCTTTTCCGGTAAACACAAACTTGCTGGGGACAAAAATTGGCGGCTTTACAGGTCTTGTAGTAACATCTTTTTTTTCCAGTCTTCTTTTCTCTTCCGTATTTTCAATCCCAAGATCGGGTGTTATAAATTCGAGCATTTCTTTTGAGGTATCCAATACTGGTCGGTATGATTTGGTGAATAAATATTCTCCCCCTTCAAATGCAATAAATAATCGATAAAATATTTTTCCCCCGGTTGGTTTGGGATCCAGGTAGCCATTTTCAACATTCGTAGGATTTAAAACACTACCAATGGTAGTAAATCTTTTAATGCTGTCGAAAGAGCGCTGGATATTGATATTGCTAATGGTGGCGCCATAGGTATTTTTCCAACTGATAATTATTTTGCCATACCGGTTGGTAACGGAAATTTTAGGAAGGGTATCCTGTGCATAGGTGTTGCCAGAAAAAGTAACACAACAGAAAAATAGGATAAATAAGAATTTAAACATAAAAACTAAACACGGTATTAAGAGAAATGAATGGTTGCAAAGATAACGACAATGCGAAACGAATTAAAAAACTAAAGTACCAGTAGGTAACGATAAATTGCCCTGCAGGCCGCCCGTGTGAATACAAACAATTTTGCTGCCAGCAGGAAAATAATCTTTCTTGATTGAATCAATTATACCAAACAGCATTTTTCCTGTGTAAACAAAATCCGTTGGCAGCCCGTGTTTTTCATACATTGAGTTCATAAAATCAATAAGCTCCTGCGTTTTTTTTGCATAACCCCCAAAATGGTAATCAGGTATTATCTTCAACTGTTGCGGAGCAAAAGAACGATTTGTTAAAAATGAAATCCGCTGTTCCAGATCAAGCAGGTTTTTCAACACAGGTACCAATATCACTTGTTGTTTTTCATTCAATCCGAGTAGTAGCCCGGCTCCTGTAGTTGCAGTTCCTGCAGCACAGCAAATATGCGTGGTGTGCGGGTCAATCAAATCCATGATCAGTTTTGCGCCTGCTGTTCCTGAAGGATGATAGCCGCCTTCCGGAATTACAACATAGTTTTCATGATCAACCTTTAATTGGTTTAAAAAATCAGTTGATTCTTTTTGGTCATACACCTGCCTTGATACAAATTTCAATTGCGTACCATATTCCATACAGGCTTTCAAAGTGTGCGATAATAGGTTGGGCTGTTCTCCTCTCACAATCGCAATGCTTTTTAAACCTGCTTCTCTGCAGGCAAAAGCAGTTGCTACCAGGTGATTGGAATATGCACCGCCGAAGGTAATAATGCCCTTTGCAGACTGCTTTAAAGCATCTTGTAAAAAAAAATGAAGCTTATATAATTTGTTTCCAGATACCACGTTATGAATCAAATCTAATCTCAATACGGATAAGGATACCTGCTTTTGATCAAACAATTCTGCTGAAATTTTTTCTGTAATGATATTGGAAAAAGGGAAAAGCATTTTTGTTATATATTATTTGATTAGATTATTTTTGCTTACGCAAAATTGCAACTTAATAAACAATTTACAATTTAAGATGAAGCCAACTCTTTTAATATTAGCCGCTGGTATGGCCAGCCGCTATGGTAGTATGAAACAAATTCAATCCTTTGGCCCTTCAGGTGAAACGATTATGGATTATTCAATTTATGATGCGATCCGTGCAGGATTTGGCAAAATTGTATTTGTGATCCGGGAAGATTTTGCAGAAAATTTTAAGGCAATTTTTGAACCGAAGTTGAATGGTAAAATTGAAACAGCTTATGTTTACCAGGTAAAGGATGCCTTTTTACCAGCTGTGGAAATACCAGCAGATCGTACAAAGCCATGGGGTACTGCTCATGCGGTATTGTGTGCAAAAGATGCCGTTAAAGAACCGTTTGCAGTAATCAATGCTGATGATTTTTATGGCAAAGATTCTTTTGAGAAAGCAGCCGCTTTTTTGATACATGAGTGCAATGAAAAGACTTATTCAATCATTGGTTATGAATTGGCAAAAACGCTTAGCGAGAATGGAACAGTGAGCAGGGGAGTATGTGAAGTAGATAAAAATTTTAACCTGATCAGTATTAAAGAGCGTACAAAAATCTACCAGGAGGGCGAGAAAATTGTATATGAAGACAATGATGGTAAACATGAAGTGCCTTTTAATTCAAGTGTGTCCATGAATTTTTGGTGCTTTCCACCAACCATGTTTGACGCAACAGAAAAACTGTTTCATGAATTTGTAAAGGGGAACTACCAGGATATTAAATCAGAATTTTTTATACCATTGCTGGGCGACGATTTTGTGCAAAATCAAGGCGGAACGATTAAAGTGATTCCTACCTCGGCACAATGGTTTGGGGTTACCTACAAAGAAGATGCTCCTTCTGTAAAAGCAAGTGTAGAAAAGCTGGTGGCAGACGGCGAATATCCTACTTCTCTTTGGGCATAAAATGATTCGTTGTTTTTAATCTGTGCGGATTTAAATAACTTAATTATATATCAGCATCAGCGGAATGATTCATTCATTAAGCTGATGCTTTTTTTTGCCTTTCATTAAAAATAAAATCAGCACTATTTTTCCACTAAACCTCTGCAAGGTAGAAGTATGCTATAATCAGCCTTCGATGCATATCCAGTGCGGTGGTTGTGCTTTACCAGGGATTGAATATTTCCTATTATTTTGCGCTGTCATCTTCCTGCAAATACGGTATAAATTGAGGGTGATTTTATGAATAAAGCAACGTAGTTTGTATAATTGGCTATTAAAAAAGCGGCCCTTTTTACAAGTGCCGCTTTAACATGTTCCAGGGATTTAATACGCTTAGTTACCAACCACCATAAATATAAATTCTTCTATTTTCTTTACTTGTTGCACCCGGTCCAACCCTTTCAAATCAGAGTTAGTAGGTGTTTTAACAACCTCATATTTTTCATCCATTTTCTTTAGCTTCTCAATAATGGTAATGATGTTTTTTGATTTCGCAGCATACACCACCCCATCTGCTTTTGAATCCTTCGCTGTAATCACTCCAATGATCTCGCCGTTGCGATTGATGATTGGGCCGCCACTATTACCCGGGTTTACCGAAACGGTTAACTGATAAGCAGTAGAATCACCATCATTACCGGATTTGGCACTTAAGTAACCTTCACCATAAACAATTTCATTGCGGGGAAATCCTAAAGTAAAGAACTGTTCTCCAAGTTCTGAATTACCTTTTTTAATACTGTATGGCAAATTGTTCAACGATTTGAAAGCAGTATCAACAATCTTTAAAATAGCCAGATCAGCCTCGTTATCAGCATACACAGCTTCGGCTCTGTAAAATTCACCCTTCTTATTTTCAATATAAATATTTTTCATCCGGCTGATTACATGCGCATTCGTAACCAGGTAACCTTTACCATCAATTAAAAAGCCGGTTGCTCTAAAATCTACTTCCGGTTTAATTGATTTTATACCCTGTTCAGAAGAGGCTTCCCTGGATTTCAAAATACTGACATCTCTTTTTGTTTTATTCAGTTGGTCAACAAGGACACGGTAATTTTCATTACCAATATTTTTTGTGTAACTAACCATTACACCCGTTGCCAATAAAGAAATAAAACCGGCAATAGAAGCGGCTACCGCTATATTACGTTTGTATTTATCCCAAATCGAAATGATTTTAGCTTTTCCGGTTAACGGCTCCTGGCCAATTAAACCTTCCGCCATTAATTTGGCCTCCACCTCATTCAGGTTATGTTTAAAAGCCTTGGTTGTACCAAATGCTTCCAGTCCCTGTAGAAAATAAGTTTGTTCCACCACTAGTTGATCCACTTCGGGGTCTTTCAGGCGTAATTGCTCGAAAAACGCTTTTTCATCAGAAGTCATCTCTCCCTTCAAATAGCGCTCCACTGCTTCTAATAGTAAAATATCATCCATCGCTTCAGGCATTTTTATATTGTGCAAAAAATAATTTCTTTAATCTTACCAAACACTTGTACTTCTGTGTTTTGGCATTGTCTGCGTTGGTGTATCCAAACTCTGCCGCAATTTCCTGCATGTTCTTCTTTTGCAGGTAGTATGCATCTAACAAACTTTTGCAGGGCTCTCCAATCTTTGCCATTGCATGTTCCATTAATATAAAATCGTCATTCTTTTTTTCGTGGTCCTCAATTTCTTCTTCCACTGGAATAACTTCCTCCAAATTTTCAACCTGAGTACTAAATTTCCCCAACTGCTGCAACCTTTTAAGCCACAAACGGCGGCAGATTGAATAAACGTAGGTTTTTATCTGGCAGTTCAACGTGAAGGTTGCTAGTCTTGACTTTTCATACAGCACAATCATCGCTTCCTGAAAAATATCCCTGGCATCATCTACCGAGCCACTATTATTTACTACAAACGACTGAATAGAAGTATAGTTCTCACGATAGATAGATTCAATAGAATTTTTATCATTCCGAGCTAAGCCTTTCAGTAGTTCCTGTTCGTGTTCTAATATGTTCACCAGTCTTTATTTAATACGTTTAAGGGTGTAATAGTAACCCAAAGCAACGAAAAAAAAATTTTAAATAAAGTTGGGTTACCTTTTTTAGCATTCTGTATTAATCATCAAATAACAATTAAAAATCAAAAAAATGAAAAAAGTATTATTCGTATTTGCTATCGCAGCAACATTCGCAGCTTGTAACAATGCCGCTGAAACTCCAACAACTGCTGATTCTACATCTACTGCTACAGTTGATTCAGCTTCTGCAGTTATTGATTCAGCTAAAGTTACCATCGATTCAGCAAAATCTACTATCGATTCAGCTAAAGCTGTTATTGATTCAGTTAAGAAATAATTAAATCAGCCGGCCAGGTTGCTTGTAAAAATCGCCGGATGGATATAAGAATTTTCATATGGCAAGCAATCGTTAAAGACGCCCCTATTCTTAGGGGCGTCTACTTTTTTATACCATTTGCAATTGCAGAAAAACACTTGAAATCTACTTTTTGATAATTGTTTTCCAAACATTCAGGTTTTTTGTTAAAAAAATATTGGCTAATATAATTTTATGCCCTATTTTCGTTTTTCAAATGACAATAGCAACAAATTTCACCCGATTTTATTTTAGCTACTATTTTAAAAATGGTACGGGCGTCTTTTGTTAAAAACTGAAACTGACAATAACAGATTAACATAAAAAAAGAATCCCGGCTAAATAGTCGGGATTTTTTTTTAGGCATACTCAAATGAAAATAGGCCAATTATTTAAAAAGTAATAAATACAATCAAATGAAAAACCAGGCGGATTCTCTACTTTCAGCATTAACGCCGATCCCTATAGCAGGCGGGAAAATTAATCGACCCTTGGTAAAAGTTGCGATCCAGGGGTTTGAGGGAAGTTTTCACCAGGAAGCGGCCCGAACTTTTTTTGGAAGGGAAGTTGAAGTAATTTGTTGCGCCACTTTTAGGGATGTCGTAAAAATTGCTGCGAATAAAAAGGAAAGCGATGGCGGCGTGATGGCCATTGAAAACTCAATTGCCGGGAGCATTTTACCCAATTATAATTTATTGCAAAAGGGTAATCTCACTATTATTGGGGAAGTGTACTTGCAAATCCGACAAAACTTAATGGTGAATCCCGGCGTTAAACTGGAAGATATCCGTGAAGTACATTCTCATCCAATGGCAATACAGCAATGTTTTGGCTTTTTAGATAAATACAACTGGAAACTGGTAGAAACGGAAGATACGGCGCTAAGTGCCAAACATATTCGCCAGCATCGCAGTAAACACATCGCAGCCATTGCCAGTAAGCTGGCTTCTGAAATTTATGAGCTTGATATGATTGCCCCCAATATTCACACGCTTAAAAATAATTATACCCGGTTTTTAATTTTACAAAGAGAAGATAGGCCTGTTCTTATTGAAGATGCTGATAAAGCATCTATAAATTTTCATACCGATCACTCAAAAGGAAGTTTGGCAAAAGTGCTCACCAAAATTGCAGAAGCTGGAATTAATTTAAGTAAGCTACAGTCTTTCCCTATCCCGGGTAGCGACTGGTTATATGCTTTTCATGCCGACCTTGAGTTTGATAACACCAATCAATTTTATACTATGATTGAGGAAATTAAAATGATGACCGAATCATTGAAAATTTATGGAGTGTATAAAAAGGGACGGTAGGAAAGACCGCATGTTAAAAATAGCTTGGATCAAATATTGAAAATATTTCTGTAGCATAAAAGATTTTATAAATGAGTACTAACAAGGAATCAAAAGTTGCCATTGCTAAAAGGTTGGAAGGGATCGGCGAGTATTATTTTTCGCAAAAGCTAAGAGAAATAGATGCGTTGAATAAGGCAGGCAAACAAGTTATAAATTTAGGCATTGGAAGTCCTGATTTACCTCCACACCCCGAAGTGATCCGAGCTTTACACGAAGAGGCATTAAAGCCCAACCAGCATGCATATCAAAATTATAAAGGCAGTCCAATATTGAGAAATGCGATTTCCAAATGGTATGGTAAATGGTATGGAGTAACATTGAATGCCGATACAGAAATATTACCCCTGATAGGAAGTAAAGAAGGCATCATGCATATTTGTATGACGTTTATCAATGAAGGTGATGCTGTATTAATTCCAAACCCGGGCTATCCTACCTACCGCAGTGCTGCAAAAATAGCAGGTGCCAATCTGATTGAATATAAATTGGAAAAAGAAAATAACTGGTTCCCTGATTTTGCCGCTATTGAGGAAAATGATTTGCAAAATGTGAAATTGATGTTTGTGAATTACCCACAAATGCCAACAGGCCAATTGCCCACAATATCTATGTTTGAAGAACTGGTTGCCTTTGCAAAAAAGCATGATATTTTATTGGTACATGATAATCCCTATAGTTTTATTTTAAATGACCAACCGATGAGTTTGCTGAGTGTGCCAGGCGCAAGAGCCGTTGCTATTGAATTAAATTCGCTGAGTAAATCGCACAATATGGCAGGCTGGAGAATAGGTATGTTGGTCGGTAACCAGGAAAGGATCAATGAAGTGTTGCGGTTTAAAAGCAATATGGACAGCGGAATGTTTTTACCGCTACAACTGGCAGCAGCTAAGGCTTTGGAACTTGAGCAGGACTGGCATGATGATGTAAACAAAGTATATAGAAAAAGAAGGGAAAAAGTATTTCAATTATTACAATTATTAGATTGTGAATTTGATAATAGTCAGGCAGGTATGTTTGTGTGGGCCGGTATTCCGGAAAAATATAAGGATGGATATGAATTGAGTGATCAGGTATTGTACGAATCAAATGTATTCATTACGCCGGGCGGTATTTTTGGAAGCGCAGGAGATCGTTATGTACGGGTAAGTTTATGCAGTACCGAAGAAAAAATTGACGAGGCCATTGAAAGAATAATAGCATCCAGTTAAAAGATTGTTGTTGGAGGCTTTGAATTAAAACATTATTTAAAGAATTTTAAGAATGCAAGGAGGAGTAACATTAGCAGGAAAAGATGCAACATCAATAGTTGAAATGCCAGGTGGTAAAATATTGGAGGGTGCTGTGGTTACAATTGTTGGAGTAGGATTAATCAGCGGTTCATTTGCATTGGCAATGAAGGAAAAGGGATTTGCAAAAAAAGTAATTGGCGTTAGCAGAACTGAAGCCAGTTTAATAAAAGCAAAAGCGTTGGGTATTATTGACGAAGCATTGCCTTTGGAGGAAGCGGTAGCTCAGAGCGATTTTATTTATGTAGCCATTCCGGTAGACGTGACGCTGCCAGTGATGGAAAAAATAATGAATCTTGTTACCGACAAACAGATCGTTGCAGACGCTGGTTCAACAAAATTTGTATTGTGTGAGGCAATGGCAAATCACCCGATGCGTAAGCGTTTTGTTGCTACGCATCCAATGTGGGGAACAGAATACAGTGGTCCGGAAGCTGCTGTGAGAGGCGCTTTTGAAGGAAGAGCCTGCGTAATTTGTGAAAAAGAAATGAGTGATCCAGAAGCGGTTGACATAGTAGAAAATATTTACAGAGCATTGGGAATGCACATCATCTATATGGATGCACGCAGCCACGATATCCATGCAGCTTATATCAGTCATATATCTCACATTACTTCTTTTGCGTTGGCAAATACCGTATTGGAAAAAGAGAAAGAAGAGGATGCAATTTTTGAACTGGCTGGTGGTGGTTTTGAAAGTACCGTACGGTTGGCAAAGAGTAACCCGGCAATGTGGGCGCCCATATTTATGCAAAACAGGGAAAATGTGTTGGATGTTTTAAATGAGCATATTACCCAGTTAAGAAAATTTAAGGCTAGCCTTGAAAAGGAAAACCTGGAATATTTAACGGAGCTGATGGAGAATGCTAACAAGATTAAAAGGATATTGAAATAAGGATGAATTATGAATGAAGGATGGTGAATGAAGAATGAAGAATGAAGAATGAAGAATGAAGAATGAAGAATGGTGAATGATGAATGAGTGCTTATTACTGAACAATTTAGATTCAAAAATTAAATGCAACATGATTTTTAGAGAAGCACTTGTGAGCGACATTCCACAAATTCAGCTTGTAAGGAATGCGGTAAAAGAAAATACTTTATCCAATCCTGCATTGGTTACAGATGCAGATTGCGAAGAATACTTAACTGTTCGGGGTGAAGGTTGGGTAGCGGTGGCAGATGATTTGGTAGTAGGATTTTCAATGGTTGATTTAAAAGAAAATAATATTTGGGCATTGTTTGTTCATCCGGATCACGAAGCAAAGGGCACTGGAAAAAATTTGCATCGTCTGATGCTGAACTGGTATTTCAATCAAACAACTGAAACGGTTTGGTTGGGAACAGAACCGGGTACGAGGGCAGAAAAATTTTATAATTACATGGGTTGGAAAGTAGTTGGAAGCCATGGCAGCAAGGAGACAAAATTTGAAATGAGTTATGAGGGGTACCAGGAGTTTTTGAGGAGATATGAATAAGATAGAATTATTTTGGAGCGATCCGAAAACGGACAAATGAATATTACCAACATACCTTATCAGCGATATCACTGCAAATGAAACGGGTGTTGAAAATAGTAGCTGATATTGGTAACATAAAAACTAATTTTACAATGCAAACACAAACAACAACAATGAAAGAGTTAATGCAGGAAAAATGGAATAAACGTCCGTTAATTATCAGTGGCCCTTGTAGTGCCGAAACTGAAGAGCAAGTAATTGAAACCGCAACACGGCTTGCAAAAACAGGTAAAGTGGATGTTTTAAGAGCAGGTATCTGGAAGCCAAGAACCAAGCCTGGCTTATTTGAAGGTATTGGAGCCAAAGGATTATCCTGGTTAGCCCAGGCTAAGAAAATTACCGGGTTACCAACCACCGTAGAAGTTGCAACTGCAAAACATGTGGAAGATTCTTTACACTTTGATGTGGACATGCTTTGGATTGGAGCAAGAACTACCGTGAATCCATTTAGCGTTCAGGAAGTGGCGGATGCATTGCGTGGAGTAGATATTCCTGTGTTGATAAAAAATCCGATCAATCCGGATCTTGAATTATGGACCGGAGCGATTGAGCGTATACAGAAAGCCGGTATTAAACAAGTGGGGATGATCCACCGTGGTTTTTCTAATTACGGCAATACAGAATTCCGAAATGCTCCAATGTGGCATTTGCCAATTGAAATGAAACGCCGGTTTCCTGAAATGATTTTAATTTGCGATCCTTCTCATATCTGTGGTAACAGAAGCAATTTGCAATCTGTATCTCAAAAAAGTATTGATTTGGATTTTGATGGTATTATGATTGAAAGTCACATTGACCCGGATAATGCATGGAGCGATGCCAAGCAGCAAATTACGCCAGAGCGTTTGGCCGAAATGCTGGATGCATTGATCTGGCGTTCTGAAAATACAGACAAAGAAGAATTTATAACTGCATTGGCTACATTGAGAGAGCAGATCAATCACGTGGATGATGAACTGATGTTGTTAATCGGACAGCGCATGAAAATTGCAGATAAGATTGGAGAATACAAAAGAGCCAACAATATCACCATTTTACAAACCAACCGCTGGAATGATATTCTGCAAAAGGCATTTAAAAAAGGCGAGAAATTAGGTTTAAGCGAAGAGTTCATTACCAAGTATCTGGATGCGGTGCATTTGGAAAGTATCAATCACCAGAACAAAGTGATGAATAGCTAATGCTCACTATTATTTGTTATTAATTTTTACAGAACTTTTATTCTTTATAAGTGGCAATAAAAAAAGTTGAACATCTTTTTTCAGAGAAGCGGGTAAGTTATTATTTTGATGCAGACTTCTCCTACCTGGAGCAAATTGTACCGAAAGAACAAACGATTCTCATCACCGATGAAAATGTATTTGAATGCCAGTCAGCTAAGTTTAGCGGGTGGAAAACAATCGTTATAAAACCCGGTGAGGAATTCAAGCAACAGGAAGCGGTAGATAAAATTTTTCAACAACTGATTGTGTTTGAAGCAGACCGGAAAACTTTTATAGTAGGTGTGGGTGGCGGTGTAGTAACCGATATTACCGGGTATGCTGCAAGTGTTTACATGCGTGGTTTAAAATTCGGTTTTATTCCTACCACTATTTTAGCAATGGTAGATGCTTCTATTGGCGGAAAGAATGGAGTGGATGTTGGTATTTATAAAAATCTGGTTGGCCTTATTAAACAGCCGGAATTTTTATTGCTGGATTATTCACTTTTGCAAACGCTGCCTCAAGCGCATTGGGTAAATGGATTTGCTGAAATCATTAAGCATGCCTGCATAAAAGACAAAGCCTTATTCGAATTACTGGAGCAGGAATCACTGGAACATTTTCAATCGGACCGCAACAAATTGGCCGCCCTGGTTGAGCGGAATGTTCAGATAAAAACGACCGTGGTTTTAAAGGATGAATTTGAACAGGCGGATAGGAGACTACTAAATTTTGGTCATACGCTGGGGCATGCTATAGAAAATAATTATCAACTGCTTCATGGGCATGCGATCAGTATTGGTATGATGGCGGCCTGTTCTATTTCTGCGGCACTCAATCATTTTGATTTAGCCGAAAAGGAAAGACTTGCCAATCTATTTCAGCAATATGGGCTTCCATATCAACTTCAAATTGACCATGAAAAAATTTGGGAAATATTGAAGATGGATAAAAAAAGAGCAGGTAAAGAAATGAATTTTGTTTTACTCAATAAAATTGGAGAAGCGGTTGTTCATCCCATTCCTTTCGATCAGTTAAAAGAATTAATTACTCAAAGTTTATAAGGTGATAGTAACAATAAACCCCGGAAATATTTCAGGAATCATACATGCACCCACCTCCAAAAGCTCGATGCAGCGTGCCTGTGCAGCCGCCTTGCTGAATGATGGAAAAACAATGATTACAAATCCAGGTAACAGCAATGATGACCTGGCTGCTTTGGGAGTAATAGAAAATTTAGGTGCCATATATTTAAATAATCCCAACGAATTGATTGTAGAAAGTAACGGAGTAAACCCGGTTTCAGGTGAAATGAATTGTGGCGAAAGTGGTTTGGGAATCAGGATGTTTGCACCCATTGCTGCATTGAGCAGTCGGGAAATAGTAATCAATGGTTCGGGAAGTTTACTTACCCGGCCAATGGATTTTTTTGATGAAATATTTCCAAAACTTAGCATTCATATTGAATCAAATAAAGGTAAACTTCCTATAAAAATTAAAGGTCCGTTGCAGCCTGTTGATATTACCATCGATGGCTCATTGAGTTCTCAGTTTCTAACCGGTTTATTAATGGCTTACGGAAAAGCTGCCACCAAACCTGTATCCATTACAGTTAACAATTTAAAAAGCAAACCATATATCGATCTTACACTCAAAGTGATGAATGATTTTGGTTACAAGGTAATCAACCACCAATATGAGTCTTTTGAGATTCACCCTGTTACCCAGCCTGCTGCACAACCCATCCATTACATGGTAGAAGGAGATTGGAGTGGTGCTGCATTTTTATTGGTTGCAGGTGCCATTGCCGGTGAAATAACCGTAACGGGATTAGACGTTTTTTCAACACAAGCCGATAAAGCAATTTTACAGGCATTAACCATGTCTGAAGCTGTGATGTCGATTCAGGAAAAGCAAATTGTAATTGGTCCTGGTAAATTAAAAGCATTTCATTTTGATGCAACCGATTGTCCTGATTTATTTCCTCCGCTGGTGGCATTGGCTGCTTTTTGCGAAGGTACTACGGTGATTGAAGGGGTGGGTCGGTTGGCACATAAGGAAAGCAATCGTGGTTTAACTTTGCAAAGGGAATTTGGTAAGATGGGCGTTGAAATAACATTGCAGGATGACCTGATGTTGGTAAAAGGTGGCAATGGTGTAAATGCTGCGTCCGTTCATTCAAATCACGATCACCGCATTGCGATGGCTTGCGCTGTTGCCGGATTAAAAGCAACTGGATCAATCGTAATTGAAGAGGCAGAAGCGATCAACAAATCGTATCCTGATTTTTACGAGGATTTAAAAAAAATAGGTGTAACAGTTGATTAGTAACGGCAACAAATTTTAGGTAAGAAAAAGGATCTTTCAATCATTATAAACTAAAAGCCCCTTTAGGGGTTGGGGCACATCATTATGAATAGTTTTGGCCGACTTTTTAGAGTAAGTATTTTTGGCGAATCACATGGGGAATGTGTGGGGATCAATGTAGATGGTTGTCCTGCTGGTTTGCCATTATCTGTGGATGATTTTACAACCGATATTGATAGGAGAAAGGCAGGAGCTAAAGGAACCACACCACGCAAGGAAGCCGATCTTCCAAGGATTATGAATGGCGTATTCAATGGTAAAACTACCGGCGCTCCCATTACAATTTTATTCGACAATACCAATACCCGTAGCGGCGATTATGAAAAGCAACGGGCTGTGCCAAGGCC
>JBBQKO010000091.1:0-14961 GCA_038327005.1 Chitinophagales bacterium
TGATTGTTGGACAAACGGGTGATAAAAAAACAATGGAGAATATCCGCAGGGATCTTTATCTTGATCAGCCTAAATGGAAACAGTTTGTGCTGTATTTGAATGATGTGTCTCCAATCTGTGTTCACAGTAAAGAAGATATTATCAAGAAAGAATTGAATGGTTTTTTTATTGGTAATAATACTAAACTTGGATTAAAAATCCCTTATCTCCGCAAGAGTTACCAGACCAAAAAAAGTGTAGGCACTGTTTTAACCGAGGCTTTACCGGGCACCTTACTATTAGCGCTAGCCGCCATGTTGTTTGCTACTTTTTTCGGGATTTTATTGGGCGTGATTGCCGCTGTAAAAAAAGGAAGCTGGATGGATACAACGGCTGTTTTCTCAAGCATAGCAGGCATTTCGGCGCCGTCTTTTTTTATGGCCATCATCATTGCTTATTTGTTTGGCGTGGTGCTGCATCCCTATACCGGATTAAATTTAACGGGCAGTTGGTTTGATATAGATGAAGTAACCGGAGAAAGGTACCTGACTTTAAAAAACCTGATTCTACCTGCATTTACGCTGGGCATTCGTCCCTTAGCCATTATTACACAACTTACCCGGAGTTCGATGCTGGACGTAATGAGCCAGGACTATATCCGCACTGCTTATGCCAAAGGACTCAGCAAAAGAACCGTCATCTTCAGACATGCTTTAAGAAATGCATTAAACCCGGTGGTGACCGCTATTACAGGTTGGTTTGCCGAGTTGCTCGCCGGTGCTTTTTTTGTAGAATATATTTTTGGCTGGCGGGGTATCGGAAAAATCACCGTAGATGCACTGGAGAAATTGGATTACCCGGTAGTAATGGGTTCTGTCTTGATCAGTGCCTGTATTTTTATTCTGATCAATATGTTGGTAGATGTATTGTATGGAGTAGTTGATCCAAGGGTAAGAGTTTAATCAAATTTTTTTGGGTTTGAAGTAAATAATTTTATTGGGTGCATGACGAAACACAATGAAAGTTCAGTAGCAATAAAATGTACAAATGTGATTATTAATCCTTTTTACCAAAAAGGATTAATAACAAAATCATATTTGCCAGTGAAGCTTAATCCGATAGCTGTCGGATTAAAAAATCCTGCCTGGTTCATAAAAAAAATGTTCACTAATTTATGCCTTGCCTACTGTAAAAAAATGTAGCAACTTCCTCAACTCCCCTTCAGGGGCAGGGGGCTTCTCGTTACCTGATCACCACATCATTGATCACCTTTTCGCCCAATGCTTCATTCACTCTTTCAATGATTTTTTCTTTCTGATACAATAATTCATGCTTTAACTGGGCTACTGTGGAAGTAATGAATAAAGTGTGATTAATAATCTGTATTTTATCGGTGTATTTGGCAATCGTTTTCCCCATGATTTGCTCCCACACATCTTCAATTTGCAAAGCTTGTATATTGCCCTTTAAGCGGCTTTGCTTTAAAAATAATTTCATGGCTTCCTGCATCGAAAATTCTCCCATTCGGTAAAGGTAAATTAAATTGTACCGGGTATTTCTCAATCGATGATATTTATAATTCGATTACCTGGTAATTTGTTTGAAGGTTTACAAAAGCCGCTTCCAGCCTTTCTTTGTGTGTATCGGTAATAAAAACCTGTCCATCATTTTCATTACAAACCCAGTACAATAGATTCTGCATTCGCCGATCATCCAGCTTTTCAAATACATCATCCAGCAACAGGAGCGGAGCAAAGCCTTTATTGGTTTTCAGTAATTCAAACTCGGCCAGCTTTAAAGCAAATAATAAACTTTTTCGCTGTCCTTGCGAAGCAATGTTTTTAAATACCTGTCCGTTCAACTGGATGCCGATATCGTCTTTATGAATACCACCGTTGGTTCGTTGTAAAATAAAATCCTTTTCACGAAATTGATTTAGCACAGATTCAAATTCGCTTTGATTTAACTGGCTTTCGTATTGCAGGGTTACCAGCTCATCATTATTGGCAATGTGCGTGTAATACTGTTGTACCAATGGAATCAGTTGTGTAGTCAAATTCTTGCGAACGCTGTGGATATATTTTCCGGGGTGAACCAACTGGTCATCTAATACTTCCAGTAAAGCCCAATCTGTTTTTCCTGATTCAGCAAAGCGTTTCAACAGGCTGTTTCGCTGTTGCAATACTTTGGTATAAATAATCAATTGTTGCAGATAAGCGGCATCCACCTGACTGAGCAATGTATCAATAAAACGGCGCCGGTCTTCACTGCCACCTGTAATCAGCTCCACATCATCTGGGGCTATCATCACGCAAGGGTACTTACCAATATGTTCAGAATATTTTGCATACGGAATGCCATTCAACGAAAACTCCTTTTTACCAGCTCCCCTAAAAATGCAAATGATCTGGTCCTGTTTGGGTGCAATGGTCCCTTCGAGCCTGAAACCATCCTTTTCAAATTGTGTATTCAGCGTATCGGTTTTAGAAAAATAGCTTTTTGTGAAGCAGAGATAATAGATGGCATCCAACAAATTGGTTTTACCTTTTCCATTTAATCCACAAATGCCAATCACTCTTTCCGTAAACGGGAAAGTGTCGAAACTATAATTCTTAAATTGTGTGATGGTTATTTTTGAAAGACTGAGCATGAACCTGCAAGTTAATATAAAAGCGGATGGAGAATAGCTGATGAAGCTGTCAATGCTGGGATTAATTCATCAATCACAGTACAGTTAATTAATTTTAACGATCACGTTTTGAATAGAATAGCCGCAGCAAATCAAAATATGGCAATATTGGCCAATCATTTGCAAGCACTTTTCCACCATACGTGAACAACTAATATCCAATCGTTAAAAGCTTCTTTTGGTCATATTTTAATTTCCCGATTTCTCCCTTATCTTTGCCGCCTAAAATTTAAGACATTGGCTACAAAGTTTTCAAAGGAAACATACCTGTATTGGTACGAATTAATGCTTTTATTGCGCCGTTTTGAAGAAAAAACAGGCCAATTGTATGGAATGCAAAAAATTAGAGGCTTTTGTCATTTATATATCGGGCAGGAAGCAGTTGCGGCTGGTTGTATGACGGCTACCAACGCTGAAGATAAATTTATTACAGCTTATCGTTGTCATGCTTTGGCAATTGCCAAAGGTGTTACCCCAAAATCTACCATGGCCGAATTATATGGTAAAGCCACTGGTTGCAGTAAGGGTAAAGGTGGTAGCATGCATATTTTTGGCGTAGATGTTGGCTTTTTTGGCGGACATGGTATTGTAGGCGCTCAAATAGGAACTGGAGCAGGACTTGCATTTGCAGAAAAATATAAGGGTACTAATAATGTGGCACTTTGTTTTTTTGGAGATGGTGCCGCAAGACAGGGGATGTTGCATGAAACTTTTAATATGGCCATGCTTTGGAAACTTCCGGTTGTATTTATTTGCGAAAACAATAACTATGCCATGGGAACTTCGGTTGCCCGTACCAGCAATGTATTGGATTTATATAAACTGGCGGATGCGTATGATATGCCTGGCGATAGCGTAGATGGTATGAGTCCTGAAGATGTACACAATGCTGTATTGCGTGCGGTGAACAGAGCCCGTGAAAAAGGTGGACCAACATTATTGGAAATAAAAACATATCGTTACAAGGGTCATAGTATGAGTGATCCTCAAAAATACCGCACCAAAGATGAGGTGGAGGAATACAAAGAAAAAGATCCGATTGATCATGTGCTTAAAGTTTTGAAGGACGACTATAAAGTAACAGAGGCTGAAATTGAAGTGATGAATGAAAGAGTGAAAGCTCAGGTAGATGAAAGCGTAAAATTTGCGGAAGAAAGTCCATGGCCAAACGATGATGAATTATTAAAGGATGTTTACAAACAGGAAGATTATCCATTTATAGTTGACTAATTAACTAACTAAGTATTGAAATAGCTTATTAAAACAATTTTAAATAAATATCCAATTCATAACGATGCCTGTCCTTTCATGATTGATCGGAGAAAATGGGTGAGGTAAAAAAAAATATAATGTCAGAGAATAAAGTAGTATCAAAACCGGTTGCAGAAGAAAATGATATAGTTGAAAGAGCCAAAGGCTTTTGGGCAAAATTTAGTAAGCCCATTATTTATGTTGGAAGCGCACTGATTTTATTAGGTGGTGGATGGCTTGCTTATAAAAATCTGGTACTGGCACCTAAAGTTGAAAAATCAGCGGATGTAATTTTTCCTGCAGAGCAATTATTTGATAAGATGACGCAAAGTGGTTTCAATAAAGATTCTATCAACATCGTACTAAATGGCGGAGCTGGTGTAACTACCGGCGTATTGAAAATTGCTTCAAATTACAGCGGAACACCTGCTGGAAACAGGGCTAATTTTATGGCTGGTGCTTGTTACCTTCACAACAAAGATTTTAACAATGCCATTAAATACCTGAAAGAATTTTCGACCAATGCAACCCAGGTTCAAACCGCTGCTTATAGCATGTTGGGGGATGCGTATGCTGAATTGAAAAAGAACGAAGAAGCTTTATCTTACTACAAAAAAGCAGCGTCCGTAAACAAGAAGGATGAATTTATGTCGTCTGAATCATTGTTTAAAGCGGCGTCTTTTGCAGAAACAACCGGCAACACAAAAGAAGCCATCGATTTATATCAGCAAACAAAAGAGGAATTTCCAAAGAACACACACAATGCAGAGATCGACAAGAGTCTTGCAAAGTTGGGAATTACTAAATAATACCTTTAGCGCATTGCCAGGCAACTGGTCATGACTGATCATCATTACACTAGTTTTTTATAAAAATATTTAATTGTAATCATGTCAACCAGCTCAACAAATTTATACAATAACACAGGCATCCAACTACCAAAGGGTGCCTGTGTTGTTATTGTGCGTACAGAATGGAATGCCGAAGCGATTGATAAGCTACAGGCCGGCTGCATAAAAGTGCTGGAAGAAAACGGAATCCACTATAAAATTGTAACGGTTCCCGGGGCATTTGAAATTGCCTTTTGTGTAAAAACCTTTTGGGAAGCACATAAATACAAAGACGACAAGCCACATGCTTTCATTGCATTGGGTTGCGTTGTAAGAGGCGGCACTCCGCATTTTGACTATGTATGTAAAGCTGTAACAGATAGCGTGGTGCAACTAAATTTGCAAATGTCGGTCCCAACAATTTTTGGCATTTTAACGGTCGATAATCAACAGCAAATAGATGAAAGAACCGGTGGAATACATGGTCATAAAGGTGAAGAAGCTGCCATTACTGCAATGAAAATGATTGCTTTAAAATATTCTTTTAGTTCCACCGAAAAAGCTGGTGGACTTTAGCGTCCTTTTAGGTTGAACCCGCTGAAAATATAATTCCAAAATTCTTAATTCTCCGTTTGAGGTAATGCATGAAAGTACAATTATTTATCCCATGTTTTGTTGACCAGCTTTACCCGCAAACGGCTTTCAATATGGTTAAAGTTTTGGAAAAGGCAGGTTGTGAAATTTATTACAATACCGATCAAACCTGTTGTGGGCAACCTGCTTTTAATGCAGGGTTCTGGGATGAAGCCAAAGCTGTTTGTGCTAAGTTTCTAAAAGATTTTGATACCGCTGATTATGTTGTTGCGCCCAGCGCCAGTTGTGTTGGTTTTGTAAGAAATTATTATAGTAAATTATTTGAAGACTCTACTTTACTTAACCGGGTAACAGATTTGAGCAGTCGGACGTACGAGTTTACAGAGTTTTTGACCGATGTGTTAAAGGTAGAAAATTTCAATGCTGCCCTAGATGCCAAAGCCACTTATCATGACAGTTGTGCCGCACTAAGAGAGTGTAAAATAAAGGATGGTCCTCGCAGATTGCTGGGCAATGTAAAAGGATTAGAACTGGTGGAAATGAACCATACCGAAACCTGCTGTGGGTTTGGCGGTACCTTTGCCGTAAAATTTGATGCCATCTCTATTGGTATGGCTGATCAAAAAGTTTCCAACGCCCTCGCTGCAAATGCTGAATACATTATTTCTACTGATTTAAGTTGCCTGATGCACCTCGATGGTTATATCAAAGGGAAACAACTTCCGTTGAAAACAATGCACATTGCGGATGTGTTGGCCAGTGGTTGGGAATAGTTTCGGTTACCAATTTAGTTCATCGTACACCACTAAAAAATTTCAATAAATCAGTTTCTTTCTTCATGTCAACTGCATTGGCAGCACTTTTCAGTTTTCAGGATTGCTTCAAGGAAAATTGACGAAGGAGGCAACGAGAAAGGCGCACGACATTTTAGTCTTCCAAAAATTCAACATTAGATTCAATCGCAGCCTTGCATAATGAACAGGATTTCCCCTTCCCGGATATTTGGATATTTTTTTAAACTAAAGACTTGCTTTTTTCGTAGATGTATTAAAAATTATTTCATGAGAAAAATGATCTATGCGTTGTTGTTACTTCCCCTCGCAATATCCTGCAACCATCAAAGCAACGCAATAGCCGATAGGAAATTCATTGACAGTCTTTTATTGGATTACCAGGAACCAACGGCCATTAAGGCGAATGTGTCGGAAGTAGATTTTTGGCAGAGAAGAATCAACCCAAAATTGCCGGGCCTGGTAAATGAGACAAAATATGCCGGAGCATTGGTGCAGCGATTTCATTTAAAAGGCGACATCGCAGATTTAATACGGGCAGACAGCATCTTACTTCAAATAGATTCATTGTATAATCACAAGGAGGCAACACCCAATCTTTCAATGGCATTACATTGCTTGTTGCAACATCGGTTTAATGAAGCAACCGTTTGGTTTCAAAAAGCAAAAGCCATCGGTATCAAAAAATATGAATCGCATGCAGTAGCTTTTGATGTAAATTTTGAATCTGGTTTATATGCCAATGCACTGGCTAATCTAAATGCAATTAAGGCCGAAAATGATTACGGCTACCAATTCCGGAAATCAAAATGGGAGCATTACAAAGGCAATATGGATTCAGCGATTCAGGCAATGCAAAACGCAGTAGCATTGAGTGGGGGAGACATTGCTTTGAAACAGGCAGCCTTGTCCAACACCGCCGATTTATATCTGCACAACAGCGAATTGGAAAAAGCCAATAAATTATATATGGAATCCATCCGGTTAAATGCAGCAGATTTGCACAGTATAATGGGGCTTGGCTGGATTGCATTGGCGCATGACCACAATGACTCGCTGGCAGAAAAAATATTTTTTTTTGTTAGCACAAAAACCAGCTCACCTGATCCTTATTTTAAACTGGCTCAAACAGCGTCAGCGAGGGGCGATATCATTTTGCAGAAAAAATATGCAAGCCGTTTTGCAAACCAGGTGGAAGACAGTGCCTATGGAAATATGTATAATAAATACCTGATTGAATTGTACACCGGTATATTAAACAACCCAGAAAGAGCGGAGGTAATTGCGAAAAGAGAACTGTCAAACAGGGCCACCCCGCAAACTTATAGCTGGTATGTCTGGTCTTTATTCTCCAATAATAAACAGGATGAGGCTTATAAAATATACCAAAAAAGGGTATCTGGCAAACCGCTTGAAGGATTGGAATTATATTGGATGGGCAAAATGATGCAGGCAATGAATAAGGGGTATAACGCCAAACAGTATTTTAAAGAAGCTTATAAAAACAGGTATGATCTTAGTCCAGAAAAAGTAATTGATCTGGAAACGGAATCAGGAATAAAATAACCTGGTAATGGTCCAATAAGCGGCAATGACTGCAATCATAAAGGATAACGGAATTACAATGTATTTACGAAAATAAGGTTTATCTCCAAACCATTTTCCAAATAAAAGGAAGGCAGATAATATAACAACCAACTGCCCTAGTTCAACACCCACATTAAACAACACCAAAGAGGTTAGGTAGTATTTTTCCGGTAAGCCGAGTTGGCCCAATGCATTGGCAAAGCCCATTCCATGCAATAATCCAAATAAAAAAACAATAGCAATCCTTGATCCCCTCAGTTTTGAAGAATAAATATTTTCAACTGCCACCAGCAAAATAGAGAAGGCAATCAATGATTCTACCCAGTAGGAATTGGGTGTAATTACGTTGTACATGGTTAAACCTAATGTGATAGAATGTGCTACGGTAAAAGCAGTAGCCTGCAATAAAACCGGTTTCAGTTTTGGGCTTAGCAGGTATAAACTTAAAACAAATAAAATATGATCTAGTCCTAACGGAACAATATGCTCAAAGCCCAGTTGCAAGTATAAAATAGCTGCGTCTGTTTTTGAAAGATTTTCTAATTCGCCAACTATTACATGAGCTGATGCAGGCTGGCTCAATAAAAGAGATACGATACCAGATATGCTTAATATTGTTAAACGATTCGGGCAATTATTTTTTGTCATAAAGATTATTTGGTACCCGGTAATGAAATTAATTGGAAATGCTGTTTAAAAAAATCTGTATTGCAAATGAATAAATGGAAGGAATGTCTTTCCATTTATTCATTTGTCAGGTTCATTAAAAAAACAATGCCATTTTTAGCCTTGCAAAAAATGGTGTTCCAGGTGTAAAATTCAATTCTGAAACCGGAGCAGGTTCATTGAATAATCTCGATTCAGTTGCAAATTGTGCTTCGTTCCATTCTACATTTAAAATATTTTCAAAAGCCACTCCTATTTCATATTTAGGTTGCGTAAAGTTAATAGCAGCATCCACAACTGTATAGCCTTTCGCCACAATGCTGTTGTCTTCATTGGCTGGCCGATCAGTGATATACCGGTAAGTAATTCCTCCGTTGATGCCCTTTTTTGTTTTGTAAAAGATACCACCAATACTAGTTGCAGTTGGGGCTAATGGAATATAATCCTGTCCTTTTATTTCTCCCCTCGCTCTTGGCTTTGTTAAGTTCACATTCACATTGGCAAATAAATTTTTACTAAACTGGTAGCGGGCAATTAAATCAATTCCCTGCCTTTTTGTTTTACCACTTGGCTCCACATTTCCATCATCACCTACATATACAAATTCCTGGTTTAGATAAAGATTCCAGATAGCAACGGATAGAAATAAATTATTGACCGGCTTTAATACAATACCGATATCCATGCCATAGGCTGCCGGTAAAATTTCCTTTCCGTCTTTAGCTACCACAACCCTGGTATCGTTTGAATGAAATCCTTTACCCGCTTTTATAAACAATTGTATTGCGTTATTAAAAGTGTACTGCACATTCAACTTAGGACTAATAATTGATTTCCCCTGCGCATTCATTTGTTGTAAACTCAATTTGTCAAAATAGTTAAAATGCAGGTAGTCAAATCGAATACCGCCATCCAGTAAGAATTTCCCAATACTTGCCTGCTGTTGTACGTATGCGTTTAGGTTTAATTCTTTAATATTACCTAATTTAATGTTTTCCAAAAAACTACGTTTTACCACCCTGGTTAGTTTGGTATCGCTGGTGGCATCAAAACGTAAACCAACACCAGCAAAGGAATGCAGCTTCCAGTTTCCAGCATCGTATTTCTTATCCAGCCTGGAGGCGTAACCAAGAATCTTCCTGCTTTCTGCCTGGTTAATTTCATCACCATTTACCGGATCATTAACAAAAAATGTAAAATTTGAAAACAGGTTAAAAATATATCTGTTGTAAAAAAGCTGATTCTCCCAGTTAACACCATTTTTAAAACGGTGGGCAACAATTATGTTTGCATTGTGCCTTTCTGTATTACCGCCTTCCGTTGGATCAATAGAACCAAACCGATCGATCAGCCCGCTATTGACAGATCTTTCCGGCACCTGTCCGGAAGCATCCCATTTGCTCTTAAATGACGAAAGAGATGCCGTTAGTTGGGTGTTTTCGGAGATTGCTAAATTGTATTTTCCAAAAATATTGAAGCGGTTAAAATTTTGAGGATTGATGGTTGGACCATTGGTGTAATAATACTCCGAGGCAATATAGGCGCTTTGTTTATCCTTATTTTTTTTCAATAAATCAAGCATGGCAAGGGCCCGGCAGGTATTGAAGCGGCCACCCTCCACCTGGATGGTACTTTTATCAATATTATTAAAGCTGGAGAAAGATACATAGCCCGCTGTATTAAAATTTCCCTGTTGCGTATAATATGGCCCAGCACCAAAATCAACCTTGTTGATGGTTTCTGGAATAATAAAATGAGCATCTGCATATCCCTGTCCATGTGCATGGCTCACCATATTTACTGGCATTCCATCCACGCTCACCTGGATATCTGTTCCATGATCACTGTCAAATCCTCTTAAAAATATTTGTTCCGCTTTACCGCCACCTGCATGTTGCGCTATAAAAAGACCAGGGACCAGTCGCAGTAATTCCTGGGTATTTCGAACAGGTTTTAAGTCAAGGTCAATTTTACTGAGTGTATTGAATTTTGACAAATTCCCTGTTTTTAGCACAATGTCTTTAAGGTCGATTACTGCAGTTTGTAATTCAATTTTTGTCGTTCCCTTTTCACTTAAAAAGACTGGGTTTGCCTGGTAGCCTATTAATGAAACCCAAACCCAACTAGTATCAGAACTGTGTCGGATTGAAAAATTTCCATATTGATCCGACTGGGTATTGAAAGACTGGTTGGCAGACGCAGTAATGGTTGCACCTGCCAACGGCTGCCTGCTTTTACTATCCACCACCTTACCCCTCAAAATATGTTGTGCATGAATGCCGATAAAAAAATTAAATAGCAATAGGGGCAGCATTAATATGATTTGTTTGTTTCTGTATTTCATTTGAAAAATTTACGTTGTTCGTTGATAAAGTCAATGGAGGATTATACCGCTGTTCAACGGTATAATGTGTGCTAGTGCTATGCTTACGAACGTAGAAGCATTCCTACAATTATGGCATAGCACTATCATGCATGTACTAATCAGTGAATAATAAATTCAAAAATTAGAACAAGGCGATACAAAAAATCAACTTAAACTTTCGGTGGTGGATAGTCGTTTGCCAGGTGGAGAAACACCAGGTTGGATGAGGTGTGATAATGAGTTTTTTTTAATCTGAGGCGGAAAATAAGCTTATTGATTGCGGCATGACCGATGCACTCATTTTGTGAGCTATCCTTTTTTAAATTGGGAGACTCTTTCTGCTGATTGCGTTTCTTTGCGGCTTCCTTCAATTCATTATGAACGTGGTATTTTCCATTTTCAAAATGGACGGTAGTGATGTGTTCAGAATAATTAAAAATATGTTGGGTAATATCTACAAAATAGGGTACGACTGGCTTTACCAGCAATGTTGCGTAAACAACCAGCAGCATATATGATAGCACCTTTTTCATTGTAAACGCAAAAATAAAGTTGTAGTTAGTTTGCTATGGTTCTAAATTAATTATTCGATATTTAACATACGTAGTAAATGCTGATGGAGATTTAATAAGACTGATTTATATGTTACACTTTATTCAATAAATTTGAAAATATATTGCGGTTTGCAGTAAGTATTATATAAAATCGGGCATAAGAAAGCCGGAAGAAAAACTTCCGGCCAATTTATCCATGGAGGTAAACGTTACCAGGGTGACGCAAGATAAGGGAACGATGCACTAAATGCTTTATCATTACCTGCTACGTTGTCTTTAGTAAGGGTTGGATTACTTACGCCTGTTGGTCCGCCGAATAACAGTAATAATTCAACATCAATTACATCATCTGCCAAAGCCCGTCCGGTCAACACATTGGTACCATCAAAAAACGTGGTAGTACCTGTTGTGGATACATTCAATACATCTGTTGCTAATAAACCTGTTAACTGTGCCGCAGTTTGTGTTAATGCATTGGTTGTATATCCGGGGTTTAAAGCTGCCAGCGTAGCAGTAAATTCTGCAGCAAACATGGCATTCATTTGCGAAGGAGTAGTGGTATTAAATTTTTGCTTGTTAGCTGCACCAACAAATACAGTGTTGATGGCAGGTCTGCCCATTTGATCCTGTTGTTCGTAGTATGTAGTGGCCATTACCGGTGCATCATCTTTTTTGCAGGAAGTAATCAATAAGCTTCCTCCTAATACGATTGATAATATTTTTATTGTTGCTTTCATGTTCTTAAATTTTTAATGTTGATGATTTAGATTTTCTTTTTTGTTTCAAGCCATACATTGATTTTACCTGTTCCTCCCAATAATGTTTTCGGTACTTCCACAACAAAACTCATTACATTGGTTCCGGCAAATGTATCTGTACCAGTGCTGCTAAATCCTGAGGCTGTGCCTGCAATAACTTTTTTGTACTGATTCAAATCAAAGAAAAATGGATCATCTCTTGGACCGGCAAAGGCTTTGATACCATTTGTGGCAGTAGTTACAACGGGAGAAGCGGCGCCATAGGGAGTAACTCCAACAATAGCGGTTATGCTTCCCTCCAATTTGCTTCGGGTACCCTTTTCCGATGGTGCAATCGGGCCATAAATATTGATACTGTTAGTGGCTGCAACATACTTGCCTTGTATTACAAGATCCTCAATATTATCATTGTTGTTATCAATGTTAAATTCAAGAATCGTATTTTCATCATACTTGGCTGTGGCAGATGCACCAGGACTCATCAGCCCCTGGGTGTTTGCAACAAATACCAGATTACTTGTAGTCTGGCCCTGAAATACATACAAATCTGTAATGTCAATTGCCTGGCTGGTTACAGTTGGAGAATCAATATGATCCGCTGCAAAAATTATTCCTCCTGTAACGGCTGCTGTTATTGCAATTGCTGCCAGCATGATTTTTTTTGTTTTCATTTTCATGATTTTTTTGATTAGTAATGATTGATTTTTTATTTATATCCACAGTTACGAGAGTATGTAACTTTTGGATTTTTATTAACAAAAAAAATCAACCAACTTTTTTCCGCACTTATTAAATAGATTTGTTTTTAAATTTTAAAAAATACCTCATGGCATATTGGTTAGTAAAGTCAGAACCTTTTAAATATAGTTGGGACCAGTTTGTAAAAGACAAACAAACATTTTGGGATGGCGTAAGAAATTATGGAGCCCGCAATAATTTACGAGCAATGAAAAAAGGCGATCCCGTTTTATTCTATCATAGCAATGAAGGGGTTGAAATTGTTGGGATTGCAAAGGTTGCAAAAGAGTCTTACCAGGATCCAACCACGGAAGAAGCTGCCTGGCTGGTGGTTGATTTAAAGCCTTATAAAAAATTAAAAAATCCGGTTACACTGGCGCAGGTAAAAGCAGATATCCGTTTGAGTGAAATGGCCCTGGTTCGTCTGGGAAGGTTGTCTGTTCAACCCGTTACTGATGAGGAATGGAAAATAGTGATGGAGCTGGCAGGGGAGAAGTAATACCCTGCGTTTGCTGAAAAGAGATATAAATGCAGCGCAGTTGAATTAGCGTGTACTGCTTTTGGTAAGTGAAGGGTGGATAGTGTAAATGTTTCACCTTTCCCCATTCACCTTCCATAATCGGAGGTGTTTTCGTTTGTATTTCATTTAACATTTTAAGCAGGTTTCCTTTATTATGTAATTTGTATCAATGAGCATCTAATAACTCTAAACTTATTGTTATGAATGCTAAGCTATTATTACCCGCCTTGTTATTTACTACATTTTTATTTTCTTGCCACAACAACTCAAAAGAAAATCAGGTAGCTGATTCTTTAATGGCAGACACTAAAAACGTACCCCCTCAAAGCCGGCAAAAAAGTGTTGAAAATGAAAAAATACCAGTTGGCAATTCAAGTCAAAGTGTAGCCGATTCTTCCGTTGCACAAACACCTGCCACAGCAGTCGCCCACACAGATTGGGACAAGAAGATCATCAAAACAGCCATTGTTCAACTGGAAGTAAAAGATTTTAAAAAGTACAACGAAACTATCCATAATAGTATCCGTCAATATGGTGGCTATATTTCTCAGGAAGAGCAAAATCTTACGGATGAAAAATCAGAAACTGTGCTCATCCTAAAAGTTCCGGTAGATCAGTTCGAGAGCTTAATGAACGCTTTACCAGTAGGAGACGTAAAAGTGATACAACGCAAAATTACCAGCGAGGATGTAACCGGAGAAGTTATTGATACGAGGTCGAGATTAGAAGCAAAAAAGCAAGTGCGATTAAAGTACCTCAATTTTTTGAAAGCTTCTAAAAATATGGAAGAAGTGTTGCAGGTACAAAGCGAAATCAATAACATGCAGGAAGAAATTGAAGCCGCTGCCGGGCGGGTAGAATACCTCTCTCACCAGTCGGCATATAGTACTATAAATCTCACTTTTTATCAACCTGCTGTTGGATTTAAACCCACAGATGTTAGTCCTGCTTTTTTTGCCAGGGTTGGTAATGCGTTCAAATCGGGTGCTGAATGGTTGATTGAATTATTGGTTGCAATGATTTCGATATGGCCGCTTTGTTTGATTGTTATTGGTTCAATTTTCGGATATAAAAGAATAAAATCTTTCAAGGTAACGCCACAGAAATTGTAAATTTGGACATGGATAAAAAGCATATTGTAGTACTAACCGGCGCAGGCATCAGCGCCGAAAGCGGATTAAAAACATTTCGGGATAGCGATGGATTGTGGAACGGGTATGATGTTTACGAAGTGGCATCGCCGCAAGGCTGGGCCAACAATCCCAAACTGGTGCTGGATTTTTACAACGATAGAAGGAGAGATGTAGCTGCGGCAAAACCCAATGCTGCCCATATTGGTCTGGCCGAATTGGAGAAAGATTTTGACGTAACCATCATCACACAAAATATTGATGACCTGCATGAACGTGCAGGCTCAACAAAAGTATTACACCTGCATGGACAGATATTTTTCATGAGAAGTGAAAATGATGATACAACCATTTATCCGATTTCCGGCGATATTAATGTAGGTGATACCGATAAAGATGGATCACAATTAAGGCCGCACATTGTATGGTTTGGAGAAGCCGTTCCCATGATGGAAAAGGCAGTGAGTGTGATGAATGATTGCGATTATTTTGTAGTGGTAGGTACTTCA
>JBBQKO010000092.1:0-14818 GCA_038327005.1 Chitinophagales bacterium
TGCGATGCAGAAAGACTGCATTTAATAATGATTACTTTGCAAAATGTTCTTTGAATGCCGCCTTAAGATTTTGATTTGTGCCAACTGTTGCAAGCAATTGCAAAAATCGGTTGGTGGTCTCCGGAGTTCCGGATGACTGAAGGTTAGATCGGTTATTGTCAAAGCGATTGGTTTCAATTGACCTTTTCAGTAATCAGTTTATCTAATATCAATTATCGTTTATCATGGTTTATGGCGCAGACTTATTGCGTATGCATAGAGTATTATGCAGCAAAGAGCCATGTTCATCACAAAGAAAACAAGGGAGGCATTCAAGAACGTTTATTAACTATGAAAATACAGGAAGATCAATCAACATACATTCGTGATGCTTTCAATAATTTGAAAGATAAGGAGGATTTTCTATCCTTATTGAATTATGTAAAGACCTTAATTTTCGGCGCTGAAGCCAAACCCTTTGAGATGAGTCAACTGAACTATCATTGCAATCCTCAAAACAATAAGGCCCGATACTATTCCTTCAGTATTCTTAAAAAATCAGGGGCACTTCGTACAATTCATGCTCCTAACAAAGGCCTGAAAGCCCTACAGAAGTGTTTGAATATAATTCTTCAGGTAATGTTTGATCCACATAAATCCGCAACCGGATTTATTCCGGGGAAATCAGTGGTTGATAATGCCGCTATCCATACCGGAAAGAATTATGTGTATAATATTGACCTGAAAGATTTTTTCCCTATCATTGAGAAAGCCAGGGTCTATTCCCGCATGCTTTATCCCCCCTTTAACCTGAGTAATGAAAAAAGTAAACTGGCAAACATCATTGCAGGTTTATGCTGTCAGGAAATGGAAGTTGAACGGCAGGAGAACGGTGAATGGGTTAAGAAAATGGAGTTTGTATTGCCCCAAGGTGCACCTACCTCACCTACCATTACCAATATTATATGTGAAAGACTTGACCGCCGACTTTCTGGAGCCGCAAACCGTTTTGGACTTACCTATAGCCGTTATGCTGATGATATAACTTTCAGTTCAAATCACAATAACTATCTGCCTGAAAGCGATTTTCTGAAAGAGGTTGAAAGAATTGTTACAGATCAAAAATTTATCATCAAGTCAGCTAAAACGCGTTTACAAAAGCAGGGCTACCGTCAGGAAGTCACGGGCTTATTAGTCAACAAAAACGTCAATGTCCAGCAACGCTATATCAAAGAGTTGCGGATGTGGTTGTATTATTGGGAACGCTATGGATATGACCGGGCCTATGAATTTTTTCTGCCCCGGTACAAGGCTGAGAAAGGACATGTTAAAAAAGGAAAGCCTAATCTTGCAAATGTTATTGCAGGGAAGTTGGATTATTTGAAAATGATTAAGGGTATTGAAAATGGATTGTATTTAAAGCTGAAAAGAAGGTTTGATGCTTTGATTATAATCAATAAAGACAAAGCCCTTGAAACAGCTGCAATTCAGGCAGAAAATCTTCTTTCATTAGCTGATATTAATAATACATCCAGCACAAAGGAAGAAGTTCATCAACAGCATACAGACAGACTTAGAATAAATATTAATCCGATAGATTTTGTAAAAGGACAAATCAAGTTAAAAAGAAAAATCATTATAGATAAGGGCGAAAACCTGCCTCTTGAAGAATTTTTGGAAAATAATGAGGGAGAAGAAAAGGAAATTGACTTGTCAAAGCACAAACCTATTGATGTAAATCGGTTCTTACTAAATTTTCGTGCTAGTGAAGGTTTAAAGTTTCTTACTCATGATTATGATAAGACTGATTCCCAATTTGAGTATGCAGATATTTTAAAAGTCGCGAAAAAAGAATTTGAAGATTTATCTACACGGTTTGTAATACCTCAAAACCTGTATGCAAGAATAAACCAATTTGCCTTTGGTAATCCAGATAAATTTTGGATGTTTAATAACACAACTTATAAGCTTAATTGGAAAACCCCTGAATTATTGTCTTGGATGGAATCCAATCCACACACACACCCCATAAGAAATGAATATTTTGAAAAGGGGCTTATTGTTCCATTCAAGAAAAGCATAGAAATAAAAGCTCCAGAATTAGAGTATATCTTTAAAAATAAATTAGCTGAGAATTTAGGTTCAAACTATTTGTCTTTTGACATTAGATTAATCGACTTAGATAAAGCAAATTTCTACACTAATGTTGACGCATTACAAGTTGGTGTTTCATACCTTATCAAAGCAATTAAGCAACGTTTTAATAACAGTAATAAAATCAAGGTGGAGTTCTCTCGCAAGGCTGATGCTGAAGGCAGAAAAAGGATTATTAAAATAGTTCATATTGGATCTGAGAGCAATAAACCTCTGGATAAAAAGGAACTTTTGCAAGGCGACCTATTAGAAGCAGAAAAAGCGTTCTTTGGTATTTGTGATTGGACCATTATTTCAAAGTCACCACATAATTCAGTTAATAAGTTGAATATATTGTTTGATGTAAATTCTGAAAAAATTCCAAAGGAAAAAATAGATGATCGCTTGATTGAAGGATTTACCCACGTCTTAACATTTTACTCTTAAAATATGATATACCTTATCGACGATAACAAGTATGGACAAATGTCAGAAAACTATAAATTTGATTTTACATCAATTTTAAAGACGTATTCTTCCTTTGTTGATTGGCGTAAAATAATTTCTTTTAATGATATAGATCTCATCATATCAAATGCAGCCTGTATATTAATTCATGATTCATTAGATGCGAAGGAAGATAAGGACGGTTTAATTGCAATTGCCAAGAAAAAAAGGATTCCATATTGCTTGTTTAGTAATGGCTTTACTGCTACTATATTTGACGGTGATTCAATTACAGAAATTAAGAAAGATAGACTATACAATAATCTATTGGCCTTTATTGATTATTATAGTGCGAAACATGCTATTAATTTAAAACTTCTGTCTTTGGGCCAAAATTACGAGGCTGAAAAGGCTGTTATAATCCAAGACAAGTTAATAAATGGCGTTTTATTTAAAAATCGACATAATTTTAATTTTGAAATTGCTTTTCCAAGTGGGAGTCAGGATTTTAAAGATTTGCAGGAGTTATTCTACATGAGTGAATTATTTCCAGATAAAGAATCTTTTGAAATAGCGTATAACAATTTTGAAGAGAAGTTTTATGCCAATGATACTACAGGTGAAAAAATGAAAGTTGAAATTAATTTACTAACAAATAAAATTACCCAACGACATGAATAATAAAATAGTAGTAATTGAAGACACTAAAACAAATTTCTCAGAAGCTTTTAAGTGTTTAAAAATGGAATATAACAATCAATCTAAGGATGAGGACATTCATAGTTGGCTCATGAGAAACAAACAAATTTTATGTGATTCGGAGAAATTGATCATTCCTGTGAGGTTAGGGAATGAAGATGCTGAGTACATGGGGCTTTACATAGGATTACATCTTAGGCTGACAAAGGAACTTGAAAATGCGCGTTTCACCCCAATACTTTTCATTTCAGATCAAATCATTGAGCAAATTTTGGCTAATCAATTCAACAAGCACAAGGAAAAGTCTGGCCTTCTTCTTTTAACTGAAGGTTCATATTTGTTATCAGCATTTTCATTAGATGAATATATTTCTAAAACAATCTCACAAATTACCGAAGACGAAATGAGTGAATTTGTCATTCCAAACTTAATTATTGAGAGCTCTAGAGATACTGGCCATAAATTGGCTAATGAATGGGGTTCATTGAGACTTGCGAAATTTGCTGGACATACTCTCTCTATTGCCAAACCATTTTCCCTATTTTTTAAATACAAGGATTCATTATCTAATAATGAAACAGTCCCAGACTATGTTAACATTATCGGTGAATATAATGATTCATGTAAAGCTCTACTTGTTGATGATAATGCTGATATGGGCTGGAGCGAAATACTTGAATTTATACTGCGCGAAAGGATTATAGCCCCAGGAGAAATATGTTCATTAGATGTCATTAATTCTTATGAAGATGCTAATAATTTTACGGATTATGAGAAATACGACATTATATTTCTTGATCTTCGGCTCACAAAGGAAGAAGATAGGCCCAATTCTATAGGCGATATAACAAATTTCACTGGCAGTAAAATATTAAGCAAGATAAAAGACAAAAACAGGGGCATACAGGTTATAATATTTACTGCTTCAAATAAAGCATGGAATATCGAAAAATTATTAGCTAATGGTGCCAACGGCTATTATATAAAAGAAAGTCCTGAATATGTGTTAAGTAGCAAATTCTCAAACGACAATTATGATGAGCTGTTGCTAACAATAAATAATTGTTTAAAGCTTAGATTTTTAAAGCAGGTTGCTGAAATTCGGGATCGCTGCTACCATTTTATTGCATCCGATCCTCGCACGACAAGTCAGGATTTACAAGATTTTTATCTTAGAACAATAGCTTCACTCGAAATAGCTTTCGATCTGCTTGAAAAAACCACTAAAGATGAAAAATATTTCAATTTCGCCTTCCTTACATATTTCCAGATTTTGGAAGATTATGCTACAGTTAGGAATAATTTTGATATAGTATCGATTAATGAATGCTACGTTGGCCCAGCGAGGCTTAAAGTTGTTGATAATACCACAGGTCCACTTATATGGAAATTGACTTTAAAAAAAGATGAAAATAATGGGAAATATTTTAAAAAAGATGATCAAATAACTTTTCCTTTCCCAATAAATGCACTTGCTAAAATCTCATTCATCCTTGCTTTCAAGTTCAATAAAGATGACAATTACTTAAAAAGTTGGGGACAAATAAATAATGTCAGGAATACAAAAGCAGGCCATGGTGGCAGTGGTGCGTATGTTACCATAAATGAAATAAAAGGGCTTCTTGGTATAGTAGAACTTTTCTTAACAAACCAATAATTATGCAACTCACAGCTAAGCTTATACAACAACTCCCCATTCAATCAGGTACCAGCATCAATGGCCCCTGGTCAAAGCAGAATATCATCGTTGAAACAACCGATGATTATCCTAAAAAGGTCTCTATTTCAATCTGGAATGGGAGGGTTGATATCAATGATTTGGAGATTGGTAAAGAATATCTTTTTCATGTTAATGTGGAAAGCAATGAGTATAGCAATAAATGGTACACAACGCTTACATTATGGCAGATAAGATTAGAAAGCACTGAGCAAACTGGCAGACCAATGTTAGATATATTAAGCCCTAAACTTAAAGGTAATGAAAGCAACCTTGAAATTATTCAGAAATTTCAGGAAGAAATCTATACAGATATTGTGTATACAAAAGGAATAAAGATAGGGAATGAGATTTCAGATGAAAAATTAATTGTCGATCAAAGGGTGCTTGACTTTATTGAAAATTTCAAAAGATGGCTGAATGAAGTTGCTTTTATTAATATATCAGGTGCAATAAACCAGAAATTATTAGAACAGGATGGATTCCTGAAGTACCCAGTGGTTGTGCAGAAATATTTGATTAACACTATTCTTGAAACGTACTATGGATATAAACCAATAAAAGAAGAGATTTCTCCAAATAATCTAAAAGTAAAAGCGGATGAAGAAAATGACATCGGAAACACCAACCTTGAAAGAAAAGTACTTGAAAATCATGATCAATCCGAAAAGGATATTAGTCAGCCTGAAAACAATCAATCAGGATTATGGAAAGGTGTCATTCCTTCAATTAAAGTAAAAAACTCTACAAGAGATGAAATTCTGAAAGAATTAGAATCAGAGGACCAATCGCAAGATTCTGATTTTATTCTATAAAATTTAGATTTATGCAGAAACAGTGCATAATCATAAATTACTTTTGCATTAAACGCTGGTATTTATGAGCATCTTCAACCACTTTAAACACCTTGCACTAACCTCCGACCAGGACAATGCCTTAAGGTTGCTGGAAACATTTGTAAATTCAGATGAAAGTCTTTTTATGCTGAAGGGTTATGCCGGCTCTGGTAAGACTACTATTCTGCAGGGGTTGGTTGAGTATCTTCATTCTATAGATAAGAGGTATGTTTTGATGGCACCTACCGGAAGGGCTGCAAAAGTGCTTTCTGAAAAAACCGGAAAGAATGCAAGCACGGTACATAGAGGAATCTACAGCTATTCTCTATTGGAAGACCTTGAAAGTCAGGACGGCGATGAAGGATCATCGTTTATTTATTATTACAAACTTGGTAATAACACTACAAATGATATCATCTATGTAGTTGATGAGGCTTCGATGATTTCTGACAATAAAAGTATGGGAGAGTTTTTTCGGTTTGGCAGTGGGTTTTTACTCACTGACCTGATTAATTATACCCATTTAGGAGAGTTGAACTCCAGGAATAAGATCATTTTTGTTGGCGACCCCTGTCAGCTTGAGCCTGTTGGTGACTCTACCTCCCGAGCATTAGACGAAAACTATATTGAAGAAAAGTTTGGACTCGTATGTAAGACAGCAGAATTGAAGGAGGTTAAAAGACAAAGTGAACAAAGCGGGATTCTTAAGGCGGCTTCGAAACTGAGAAAAAGCCAGTCTTCAGGTTATTTTAACGACTTTGATTTGACAGAGAATGGTATAGACATTTTCAATCCTCCTTATGAGTCATTTCTTGATACCTGGCAGGCAACTATAGGTAAAAAGGTCATCATTGCATATAAAAATAAAACCTGCCTTGATCTCAATCTACAGATAAGGCAGCGATTGTTTGGGGATGGGGAAATTAGGCTGCAGAAAGGTGACATTGTCATTCTGGGTGCAAACAACTATGCAATGGGGGTTTTCAATGGCGAATTTGCAGTCATAAGCTCTGTAGATGATATGCCTCTTATTCGTAACGTAAATATTAAAAAGAAAGTTGGAAATGTCACTGAAGCGCGCACAATCACTTTAAAATGGAGGGCAGTTGAACTTGTTTTTCCTGACTCAGAAAGCCGGGGTAAAATTGTAAAAGGGCAGGTGTTGGAGAACTTTCTTTATGGTGACAATTATCTGCATCCGGATGAAATGCGGGCATTGTATGTTGATTTTAAGATACGACACAAAGATTTAAAACCACGAACTGAAGAGTTTAAGGAGGCCATTGTGAATGACTCCTATTTCCATTGTCTTAAAATAAAGTATGGATACGCAGTAACCTGTCATAAAGCTCAGGGAGGTGAATGGGAAAATGTGTTTACAATGTGGGAACATACTTCATGGAAAAGCAAGCCTTTCTACCGTTGGGCTTATACTGCTGTAACCAGGGCATCTAAAAAACTCTTTGCCGTTAATCCGCCTTATTTCAATTCATATTCATCTATGACTGTGCTTGATGATGCAGTAACGGAAGCGTTGAGGCAATTATCAGGAACAGACCAGCAAACAAATGAAATAGAACCTGATGATCTCCTTATGAAACAAATGGATGAATTTGGTTTAAAGGAGCAACCCATACAAATACAGGATCATTTCGTGAGTATCCGGAAAAAAGTGAGAGAACATTTTATTGAAATTACCGGATGGCAAAAAAAGAACCTTGAAGTATTTTACCAATTTACACGTGAGGGATTAAATGCAGGATTTAAAACCTGGATCAATAAAGATTTCAAATTTAATGGGAAGTTCATGATTGTTCCCTCATTAACAAATAATGAGGCCTTTGCAAATGATGTTCATGAACTTATTAAACATTTACCAATTATTGTATTAAAAAGGGAGACTTCAGAAACGATACTTGACAAAATAATATTTGATATTGATGTTGAAGAAAAATTTCCTTTTACCCGTAACCTGTTCGATGATTTGTGTGATCAGTTTACAGGAACAGGGATAGTAGTTGAGAATATTAATCACCAAAATTATAAGGAAAGGTACACATTGGCAAGGGGTTCAGAAAAGGTAATCATGGACTTCGAGTATGATAAAAAAGGTTTCTTTGGAAGAGTATTGCCATTAACCAGCCAATCTAACAGCAATATACTTTTAGCTGAAATTACTGAAATTATTAAACAGTTAAAAAACAGGACAAATGCCAGCTAAGGAGATCAAAGAACTAAGACAAGCCGGTAAGCTGGAGGAGGCCTATGCCATGGCCATTTCTGAGTTAGAAGCTGAGCCCGAAAATTTATGGCCAAAACGTAACCTAAGCTGGGTTCTGTATAGTCAATTGGATAGCTTATCCGGAAATCCGTCCCAGTTTATCGCTAAGCTCAATGAATTGAAAGCCCTCAATTTACCATCGGATGAAGTGATGCTGTATGACAATTTATCGATAGTCTTAAGCAAGGCCGCCCGTCATTTAGCCTCTGGAATCCCTGTAAATCATAATAATATCAGATTATTGTTTGATCAGATAAGGGATTTGCCCCTGGTTAAGCCTTCTAAATGGTATTCAGTCCTATTTCATGGGCTGCATAAAGCATTTAAAGAACTTGATGATTATATTGAATTTGCTGATTGGTGGGATTTTGCAAATTTCAGGCCTGAAGATTATGAAAAAGAAAAACTACCGAATGGAAAGGAAGTGATGGCATTGGTTGAACAGGCCTATATCGCCTATGCAAAACACTTACTGCCGCATTACAACCAGGAAGGCACCCATATTTTCGACAGAGCAAAAGCAGAAGCGTTCCTGCCAAAACTTATACAATTATCTGAAGATCATACAGGCTATCAATATCCACCATATTTCAATGCCAAATTGTTGCTTGCATTGGGTGACCGGGATGATATGCTGTCTGCATTATTACCCTTTGCCCGCAAAAAAAGAAATGATTTTTGGGTGTGGGAAATCCTGAGTGAAGCGATTACAAATGATGATGAGTTGGTTTTTGCTCTCTACTGCAGGGCATTGAGTTGCCAAAGTCCGGAAGAGATGCTTGTTAGTCTTAGACAAAAAATGGCATCCCGACTTATACAGCGTCAATTATTCAATGAGGCAAAGACAGAAATTGAGTTGCTGGTAAAAGCAAGGGAATCAAAACAATATAGAATTCCTGCAGAGGTTTCCAATTGGCAGTCACAGGAATGGTATAACACTGCGACAGCTTTCAGGAACAACGGAGCACTTTATAATCAGTATAAAAACATAGCCGATGGCTTATTGTATGGCGATATTCCAGAGGTAAATGTAATAGTAGAATTTATTAACAGCGATAAGAAAATCCTCAATTTCATTGCATCTGAGAGCAACCATGGGTTTTTTAAATATGAAAGATTTATAAAGGAAGTAAAAATCGGGGATGTACTGAAAGTGCGGTTTCAATCAGGAACCGTTGGTGGTATATTTCAGGTTTATACAGTTGCCAAAATCGAAGATGAAGCCTTTCGAAGCCACTATTACAAAGAGGTTGAAGGAACTGTTAGAATTACTCCGGGTAAATCATTCGGATTTTTAAATGATGTTTTTATTAATCCAGCCACTATATCAAAATTCAAACTTGAAAATGGAGATCCTCTGAGCGCCTATGCTATAAAAACTTATAATAAAGATAAAAACCAATGGGGGTGGAAGATCTCGGAGGTATTATTAAAAAAGGAACAATCTGTTTAAGAATTCCTTATTAATCCAAGTTGTGGCCATTACACGAACTGCCAAATAAAATTTTCTTTGGAAAGAGAATGAATGTCCAATTGAAAATGCTACTGTATTTGAATTCTTAAAATTCGGAATAAAAAGCCTCTTACATCTGCTCTCCTTCTTCCAAAACTTCCTAACTTGCTCCTTTATTTGTGGCCTTAATTACATCCGATAGAGTCAATAATTTTTGGATCGCTTTACGCTGATATTGTGGCCATTATAATATTGATTTTACAGATTAAAGAGAAATTATAGAATGCAGGGAAACCAACTCAGAAAACTCGAAACTGAACTCTGGCACGCAGCCGACCAACTCAGGGCGAACAGCAAGCTTACAGCTTCCGAATACTCAATGCCGGTATTGGGCCTGATTTTCTTACGCCATGCCTACAACCGCTTTCAGAAAGTAAAAGTTGAAGTTGAAAAGGATCTGCCGGTGCACCCACAGCGGGGCATCAGGCCGTTGACTAAAAAGGATTTTGAAGAACATAACTCAATGTTCTTACCTGATAAGTCGCAATTTGACTATCTGGTTTCACTGCCCGAAAGTGCCGACATAGGCGAGGCTATTGACACTGCCATGAAACTGATCGAGGATGAATACGATAGTCTCAAAGGAGTATTGCCTAAAAACTTTTCAATTTTTAGCAAAGACTTGTTACGGGAGCTGCTTCGGATTTTCAATAAAGAAGTATTGCAAAAAGCCGAAGGCGACTTGTTCGGAAAAATTTACGAATACTTCCTGGGTAAGTTTGCAATGACCGGTGCACAGGAAGGCGGTGAATTCTTTACGCCTATGAGTTTGGTAAATACCATTGTCAACATCATTGAGCCAGATCATGGTATCGTATTTGATCCGGCCTGTGGTTCGGCAGGTATGTTTGTTCAAACCGGTTATTTTATTGAAAGCGAAGGATTGCAACCAGCCGAAAAGGTTACTTTCTATGGACAAGAAAAGGCTGACCTCAATACCAAACTGGCTAAAATGAACCTGGCTGTTCATGGTTTGGAAGGTAACATTCAAGAGGGAAACACTTTTTACGAAGACAAACACGATCTGGTGGGCAAAGCCGATTTCGTAATGGCCAATCCTCCGTTTAACGTGGATGGAGTTGACAAAGCCAAAGACAGTGTTAAAAAAGACCCCCGACTTTTATATACCAAAGATGATAAAGGAAGTGTTACCCGGCTTTTACCCAAAAACGATAATGCCAACTATCTGTGGATTCAGTATTTTTATGGGTACCTGAAACCCACCGGAAGAGCAGGTTTTGTAATGGCTTCGTCGGCCAGTGATGCCGGACACAGTGAAAAAGACATTCGTGAAAAGCTGGTAAAAACCGGAGCGGTAGATGTGATGGTAGCCATTGGAAATAACTTTTTCTATACCCGTTCGTTGCCTTGCACGTTGTGGTTTTTCGACCGTGCTAAAGAGAATGACGAACAACAACGGGATAAAGTGCTTATGTTGGATGCCCGCAAGATATACCGGAAAGTAACATCGAAGGTTAACGATTTTAGTCCGGAGCAATTGCAAAACCTGATTTGCATTGTAAACCTGTATAGGGGAAACACCAAAAAATTGGAAGATACCGTAAAAACCTGGCTTCAAACGGCAACCGATTTAGCCAAAGAAACTGCCGGAGCTACAGTAAAACTTCAGAAAGTTTTCAACACCATCATATCAGACAAAAAGATAAAAATTGTCAGTGAAGATTTAGCTCAATCCATCAATTCGTTGGATGATATGGCTGAAGTGCTGGCCAAACAAAATGAGCTGATTGAAACCGTTAAAAAGCTGAACGCGAATCCTGAGGAAATAGAACAGCTTGCAACACAAACAAAGGGTTTACGCAAACCGCAAGACAAACTCATCAAGCAACTACTCGATACCATTGCCACAGCGGTAAAAGAACTCAAACTCAATAAAAACAAAGATTGGAAGGAGCTGAACCTGCCCAAAGACGGTCAGGCAGGCCTTAAGGCACAGCTCGACCAATTGAAAGAGTTGCAATTGCAATTGAGCGGAAACCCCACTGAGGATAACCCCGGTCTGTTGCACGAAACCGAATATTTTTGGAAGCAAGCCCACTGGCTGCAAAGCCGTTTCCCCAAAGGAAAATATACCGATGTGGAAGGCTTGTGCAAAGTGGTAACTCAAACAGAAATTGAAGCCAAAGACTGGAGTCTATCACCCGGACGTTATGTTGGTGTGGACAATACTGCCGATGAAGATTTCGATTACGAAGAACGCCTTGCCGAAATACATATTGAGTTGGACGGTTTGAACGAGGAAGCCATTGCATTGGCAAAAACCATTTTTGACAATTATAATAACATTATAAACTGAAAAAATGGAAATAATACCGGCAAAACATATTGAAAACAAAATTTATACCTTGCGGGGTATGCAAGTAATGCTCGATAGCGATTTAGCATATTTTTATGATACAGAAACGAAATACATCAATAGGGCTGTAAAACGCAACTTTGGGCGATTCCCCGAAAGCTTTGTTTTTCAACTTACCGTGGAAGAATGGAATGATTTAAGGTTCCAAATTGGCACCACAACACCCGAAGAAGTTTTAAGGTTCCAAAATGGCACCTTAAAAACAGGCAGAGGGCAGCATAAAAAGTATTTTCCTTTTGTATTTACAGAACAGGGAGTTGCCATGCTGTCGGCTGTTTTACACAGCGAAACAGCCATTCGTGTAAGCGTACAAATTATGCAGGCATTTGTATATATGCGTGCATTTTTGCTGCAAAACGCATCTGTATTTCAACGACTCGATAAGTTGGAGCTCCGGCAATTAAAAACCGATGAAAAGATAGAACAGATATTCAATGCCCTGGAAGCCGGACAACCGCAACCTGAAAAAGGCATTTTTTTCGACGGGCAAATTTTTGACGCCTACACCTTTGTAGCCAACCTGATTAAAGAAGCCAAAACCGATATTATTTTGATTGACAACTACGCTGACGAAAGCGTACTTACCCTTTTGAGCAAGCGCAAACCGGCGGCAACAGCTACTATTTACACCAAAGCAATAAGCAATACTTTAAAGTTGGATCTTGAAAAACACAATGCCCAATATCCCCTCATAACCATAAAAATCTTTACCCAAAGCCATGACCGCTTTTTAATCATTGACCAAAAAGAGCTCTATCACATCGGTACATCGCTGAAGGATCTGGGTAAAAAGTGGTTTGCCTTTTCGAGAATGGATAGTCTGGCCGGGCAGGTATTGGAAAATTTAAAGGAGGGGGCGATATGAAGTGGGAGAATTGTCATTTGAAAAAGCTGACTGCCTATTGGACTGAAAAGGTTGATGCCACTTTATTAGATGAAACGAATTATGTTTCCACTGAAAACCTGATTCCTGATAAGGGTGGATTGGTTAACTCAAATTATGTTCCCAAAAGTGGAAACATAAACAGTTATTCAGAAAAAGACATATTGATTTCAAATATTCGACCATATTTCAAAAAAATCTGGTTTGCAGATAAAAAAGGTGGGTGTTCCAATGATGTTCTTGTCTTTAGATCAAAAGGGAATATTGAACCATTGTTTCTCTATTATCAATTATCAAAGGATGCTTTCTTTGATTATATGGTAGCTGGGTCAAATGGAACAAAAATGCCGCGCGGTAATAAGACTTCAATAATGGAGTATCAATTAAAAATTCCAACACTTCTCACCCAACGCCACATCGCCTCCATTTTATCAGCTTATGATGATTTGATAGAGAATAATTTGAAGCGGATAAAGTTGTTGGAGGAGAAGGCGTTTGCAAGTTATAAGTTGATAGTTAATAGTGAAAAATTAATTGAAGGGTGTGTTGGCGATTTAGCAGATGTAAAATCGGGTTATGCTTTTAAAGGTGCAGATTGGACAGATGAAGGTTTCCCAGTAATTAAAATAAGAAACATTGGGAATAATGATATTGACTTAACTAATTGTAGTCTCATTCCAGAAAACATTGCAGAGGCAGCATCAAAATTCAAATTGAATGAAGGTGATTTATTGATAGCAATGACAGGTGCAACTGTAGGAAAAATTGGAATGATGCCTAGAACTGAAACGTCGTTTTACTTAAACCAGCGTGTAGGTATTTTCATGCCTAAAATAGAAAATGCCGAACTATTTCTATTTTGCTTTTTTAATGAAACTACCGCAAAAGATGCAGTTGAAAGTTTAGCATCAGGAGCAGCACAACCAAATATTAGCGGAGGTCAACTTGAAAGCATCAAATTGTTTTATCCAAAAATGGAAACCGTTTCTGAATTTGGGGATACTATTAAAAATCATTTTGAATTAATCTGGAATTTGAAACAACAAAACGCCAAACTCCGCGAGGCTCGGGATATTTTATTGCCGAGGTTGATGAGTGGGGAAATTGAAGTGTAAAACACAAAGCCATGTTTGACGAAACGCGGAAATACAAAAACAATGGCCATTTCTTCTTTATGAAAGGAGGCAGTCTGGCAGAGGCAAGTAAAGATGTTCCTGAAGTGCCGGGTGTTTACTACATCGTCCGGCTTTCGCGGGGCAGAATTGATCTTGTTTATATCGGTAAAGCAGGAACAGTAACCCAAACAGGGAAGTTTAAGGATCAGATGCTCAAAGGCCGCATCAATAACAAACAAGACGGCATGAAACGTCAGATCTATTTTGACATGAAAATGGAGCTTGAAAACATAGATGGCCTTGATATTTATTGGTTTGTTACCATTGATAAAACCCACCACGACCTGCCCGGTTTTGTTGAAGGTATGCTGATTCAACGTTTCTTTGAAGTACATGGCAGATTGCCTGAGTGGAATAAAGAGTTTTGAGTAAAAGCTAAGGGAAAGGAGTGGCAACAGGAATCTTTTGATGCGGAGTGGGGAGTGAAATAATCATTTTTAAACAACTGAGTTATGGAAATCAAAAAAGAAGCTGAATGGCTGAGAACGTCGCTAAAAAAGGAAAAAGATTTTAAGCTTAATCCGATAGACATGGAGTTGCCAGTGATTCTACCTTTTCGGGGGAATGCCGAAATAAAACTGATTATTCTCGGGCAAGACCCAACCATAAAAAATGTTGCTTCAAGAGTAAAGATTACGTATACGTTAAATTTGGACAAGAACAATGCCCTCAAAACCTATATTGTAAGTATTTGCGAAGGATTGGGCATTTCGATTGAAAATGTTTACGCAACAAATCTGTTTAAATATTTCTATACTATACCTCCGGCAGAAACAAT
>JBBQKO010000093.1:0-14700 GCA_038327005.1 Chitinophagales bacterium
TGTAGGTATCGAAAAAATGATTCCTTCTTTAACCGACCTGGGATTGTTTTGGCCGCTTCTGTCAACCTTTGGTACCGGACAAAAAGTTACGGTTTACAACACCATCATTACCGGCCCAAAGCAAGCCAATGAATCAGATGGACCGGAAGAAATGGTTGTGATTTTATTAGACAATGGCCGCACCAATATTTTAAAAAATCCAAAGCAACGGGAAAGCCTTTATTGTATTCGCTGCGGCGCCTGCTTAAACGCATGCCCAGTCTACAAAAACATCGGCGGTCATACCTATGGCGCTACCTATAGCGGTCCCATCGGCAGTGTGATTACACCCAACCTGCAGGGCATGGAGGATTTCAAGCATTTAAGTTATGCGTCTTCACTTTGTGGTGCCTGCACAGAAGTTTGTGCCGTAAAAATAAATCTGCACGAGTTGTTGTTAGACAACCGGCATGAATCGGTGGCTGAAGGACTAACTAGCTTTCCTGAAAAAATGGCCTGGAAAATATGGAAGTTAGCCAGCTTAAACAGGGGCATGATGAATATGGGAAATGGACCGTTAAAAAACAAAGTAGTGAATGGCTTGTTTAAAGGCTGGAAACAAAACCGAAGCGATCTCAATTTTAGTCAAAAGACTTTTAATGAAATGTGGAAGGAAAGAAACAAGCAATAATTTTTGTATATTTGAAATTGATGAAGCCAATCACCGAACATAGAAAATTTGAAAGTATTGAAGCATACTTAGCTTTTGAAGAAAAGAGCGAGATGAGGCATGAATATTATCTTGAAAATTTAATTGAAATGGCAGGTGCATCTTATCTACATAATTTGATCAATGGTAATCTGCTTTTTATTTTTAAAATGCTTTTTAAAAATAAATCTGAACGTGTTTTTATGGAAGGTTTTAAAGCTTTTATAAAAAATGAAAACATTTTCTTTTATCCTGACTTGATGATTGCGATTCCAGAGCAATATGAATACTATTCTACCCAACCTGTTTTAATTACTGAGGTATTAAGTGAAAGTACCAGAAAATTTGATATGGTTGACAAATTCATTCAATATCAAAAGTTGGATACACTACAATATTATATTTTAGTAGAACCCGAAAAACACCTGGTAATCGTTCATAAAAAAACACCTGAAACCGGCTGGCAAACGGATACTTATACTTCAATAACTGATGTGATTGACTTACCCACGTTAGAAATCAGTATGGCCCTGAAAGATATTTACCAAGCTTAATGCAAGTCCTTTTATACGCACCCGCCACTTCCCCACGTTTACAGTATATCTGCCGGTTTATTTTTGAAGAATTTTTGAAGGTTGAGTTTTCATTTACGGCTGATATTGAAAAGTTCATTAACTATTCCGGAGTAAAAATTAAATACACCAATGAAACAAATGCAAACGGAGGTTTTACAATTGGCAATTGGGGGATATTATTTGAAAGTGATATTAGGGAACAGGATACCACTTGCTTTGAAGTAAACAATTACAAAGCATTTTTTAAAACCCCCAATGCTGATTTACCATTTGATATTTTTGCTACTTCCTTTTATTTACTTAGCCGTTACGAAGAATATTTACCACACCAAAAAGATATGTATGGCAGATATGCTCATGAGAATTCATTGGCCTTTAAAGAAACTTTTTTGCAGTTACCCATGGTCAATATCTGGGTGAAGGATTTTGCGATCCAGCTTCAATATAAGTTTCCAGCCTTGCGCTTTCGGCCTTCAGTATTCAGCTTTCTTCCTACTTACGATATTGATATGGCTTTCTCCTACAAGCACAAGGGCGTGCTAAGAAATACCGGCAGCTTTATCAAATCGCCTTCGCTGGAAAGAATAAAAGTATTGGCCGGATTAAAGCAGGATCCGTTTGATTGCTTTGCGTGGCTAAATCAATTGCACGATGATTATCTGTTGCAACCTGTTTACTTTTTTTTAATGGCTGAAAAAAATGGGGACTATGATAAGAATATTTTGCCTCAGAAAGAGCCGATGCGGAAATTGATTCTGGAGCATTCAAAAAAATATACCATCGGCATTCATCCATCCTGGCAAAGCGGCGATCACCACAACTTAATTCAACAGGAAAAAAAATTATTGGAAACAGTCAGTCAAAAGCCAATTATACATTCCCGACAACACTATATCCGTTTTGAATTACCGGCCGACTACCGGCTATTAATTGAGCATGGAATCACGAACGATTACTCCATGGGTTATGGTAGCATCAACGGTTTCAGGGCATCGGTTGCCACTTCGTTTAACTGGTTTGATTTACAAAAAAATGAAGCTACCCAACTGCGCATTCATCCATTTTGCTTTATGGAAGCCAATTCATTTTACGAGCAAAGGATTTCTGCCGGCGAAGCCTATCATGAATTGATACATTATTACACGGTTTGCAGCGCAGTGGAAGGGCAACTCATTACCATCTGGCACAACAATTTCCTTGGAACCGATCCGCAATTTAAGGAATGGAGAAATATGTATGAAAGGTTTATTGAGCTGGTTAACAAAGAGGGAAAGGCTTCCTTTAAGAATCAATAGATTTACCGGTTGCCCGCAACATTTTAACATAATAAAGCACCGATCGTACCCACACTATTTTATCTTTATAAAAATTGAATGGTATGAAAATTTCAAAAATAATAGGAATGGGTCTGGCCATTGTAGCAGTTGCAGGAGTAGCCGTTTACATCGCTAAAAAGATAGAAAGAAAAAATATGCTGAACCAAATTGCAGATGAAGGGTACGAAACGGCACATGATATTTTATTTCCCGGTAAAACTTTTGCATCTGATAAGCTTCAATATGGTCCGGTAATTCCGGCTTAATCAACCTGCTTACTATTGCTCAGGTTCTGTAATAATTACCCGGCTGTTTCGTTTAATACTGTAATTGACTAAAAATACGCCTGTCAATGTTACGATGGCTCCCCATAAAATGTTCATTGTTAATTTTTCGCCTACCACTATTGCTGCCGTTACCATTGCAACCAATGGATTAATGTAAGCATACAGCGACGAAATAGCAGCGGGTAACTTTTTCATTGAATAAACAAAGGCTATAAAACTGATGATGGAGCCGAAAGCAACAAGGTACCCAATGGCCAGCCAGACCCGCAGTGATATTTGTTCAAGCGGTATGGGAGTTTGTACAATTCGTGAAATGATGAATAACACAATAGAGCTGATGAACATTTGCCAGCCGATGGCATAATAGGGGTTGATAGCTAATTTATTTCGGGCAATAAACATCGTGCCCCCGCTCCAGGAAAGCATTGCCAAAGTAGACAATACCACGCCAAACAAAAAGCCTTCGGGATGATGCTCAAAAATGTTTTCGTAAAAAACGATGGCAATTCCTCCAACTCCCAGCAACAAACCCACTATAGTAAGTGTATTTAGATTTCGTTGTTTAAAAAAAATCCGCTCGGTAATTACCACGCTAAAAGGGTACAATGCTCCGATTAAAGCACTTAATCCAGTTGGAACGTATTTTAAACTCCACGTGCTTAACCCATTGGCAAGCACAAACATTAGTAAACTTAAAATGAACAGCCAGCCAAATTGTTTAAGTGTTGGTAACGGCAATTTTTTATACCCAATAAAGAAAATAAGAAAACAACAACCACCCGCAAACTGCCGGATGGAGGCCATTTGAAAGGGTGGCAAGTTTTCAGACACAGCAACTTTACTGGACACCCAGGTAGTACCCCACAAAATACTGGTGGTTGCTAAAGCAAGATAACCACCGGTTTTACCTTTGGGTAAATTGTTGCTGCTGATCATTTAATAAAATGTTCCATTAATGTTTAAAATGACGAAGTCCTGTAATAACCATTGCCAGGTTATTTTCTTTACAATATTCAATTGAATCGTTGTCACGAATGGAACCTCCGGGTTGTATAAACGAATTGATTCCTGCCGCATGCGCAATTTTTACACAATCATCGAAAGGAAAAAAAGCATCACTTGCCAATACAGCTCCTCTAAGGTCGAAATTAAATTGTTTTGCTTTGTCAATTGAATGTCTCAATGAATCAATGCGGGAAGTTTGACCGCAACCTTTACCAATCAATTGTTTATTTTTTACCAAAGCGATGGAATTGCTTTTAAGATGCTTGGCTACTAAATTGGCGAATACCAAATCATCTTTTTCAGGCCCATTGGTTACCCTTCCTCCAGCTTCTTTCCATTCGGTGTAATTGCCAACATCGTTTTGCTGGGTAAGTGTTCCGTTTAAAATACTTCTAAACTGGTGCGTTGCGGTTAGCCCTGCTTTTTGTACTAACAGAATGCGATTCTTTTTTGTTTCTAAAATAGCTAACGCATCTGCATCAAAAGCTGGTGCAATCAAAACTTCAAAAAATATATGGTTGATGGCTTCTGCAGTTTCCTTATCAATGGGTGCGTTAGAAATAAGCACGCCACCGAAAGCACTTTCCGGATCGCCGGCCAGTGCTGCATCCCAGGCTTCTTTAACAGTTGGCCTCGAAGCTATACCGCATGGGTTGGTATGCTTGATGATGGCAAATACTGCCTCAGCCAAGTCATCGCCATACAGGTGAGCTTTTGAAGCCAAATCATTTGAATGCCCTTTAAATTCGCTGATAAGCTGCACGGCCGCATCTATATCTACCAGGTTGTTATAGGATAATTCTTTACCATGAATCTTATCAAAAATCTCTTCCTGATTACCGTAAAAAATGCCCTGCTGGTGAGGGTTTTCGCCGTAACGCAATATTGCTTTTGCTTTGTCGAAAGGATTGGCAAATTCAGTTTGGTTAAAATAATTAGAGATCGCCAGGTCGTAGCCAGTGCAAACATCAAAGGCTTTGATGGCAAAGGTTCGACGTTGTTCCAAAGTGGTTTCTCCTTTTTGTTCTTTTAATATTTGCTCCAGTAAAGCATAGTCTTTTTTGGCTGCAATTACCACTACATCTTTGTGATTTTTAGCAGCACCTCTTATCATAGACGGACCGCCAATGTCAATTTTTTCAATGATCAACGTTTCATCTGTCGTTGACTTTACCGTTTCTTCAAAAGGATACAAATCAACAATTACCAAATCAAGTTCCGGGATATTATATTGTTTCATTTCTGCCACATGCTGTGCATCATCCCGTTTTCCTAAAATACCGCCAAATACAGAAGGATGCAAAGTTTTAACCCTGCCACCCAAAATAGATGGATAAGTAGTAAGCGACTCAACCGGCACACAGGGAACATTCAAATCTTCAATAAATTTTTGTGTGCCACCTGTAGAGTAAATGGTTACACCCAACTGGTGTAATTCAGTTACTATATTTTCTAATCCATCTTTGTAAAAAACAGAAATGAGTGCTGAGTTGATTTTTTTTTGCATGATTGTGTTTGATGTTTTTTATATTGTTGAACTTTTGCGGCATATGTATGGCAGCTTTTGTTTGCATTGAAAACTGGTTGTTTGCAGGTTGAGTGCGGATTGCAATGCGTATCACTTTCGCCCGAATTGCTACCGATAAACCTTGGACCCAAAACTGTAAACTAATTTACTTCTGCAACAAATGCCCCTTTTTCAGGAACCGAATAAGAGCGCAAATGTAATTCTTCGCAGTCTTTTTGCCATTTGTCAATTTTCCACAAACTGTTAGAAGCATCAAAAACATATAGGCCACAGTTGAAAACGCTTGCTAGTCGGGCAATGTAGAGCCGGGGGCTTTTAGAAATAATGATGATATCTACGTCAACTTTTTGTTGTACCGGCTCAAATTGGATTGCCTGATCAATTACAACCACCCGCTTTTTAGCAAACTGGTGAAAGATTCGCCGCTGATAAATGCCAGCTATTGTATCAACCCGATTGTTTAACTGCAACGCTATCCGGCCTGGTTTCAAATGGAAATTTTGCAACACGCCATCTTCCAGCATAATGCTATCACCTAAAAACTGGTAATCGTTGCCAGTTACAAAATCGATTGCCTGGTGTTGCTGTACATTGTAAACAATCAGCTTTTGCTGTTTTTGTATTTGCCAGTTTTGATAGGCATGCAACAGGGTAAAGCAAAACAAACAGTACAATGCCAGCCTAAATGCCGTTTTATTTTTATTCAGCCACCAAACAGCCAGTCCAATTACAATTGCATATAACAGCCAGGTAGTAAGTACGGTAGCGGGAATTCGATCCCAAACCGCAAATGGAAGCTGGCTAAACCAAAGTATTATTTTATTCATCATCATTACCAGCCAGGTAATTATTTTTCCAAGATATAAGCCAAAAAAAGGAATCCACGAAAAAGCCACCAATGCAATTTCACCAAATAGTATAATGCTGGACAATGGCACCGCAATGATATTGGTGAAAAGAAATAAATTGGGAAATTGATGAAAGTAATAAATACAGACGGGGAATGTAAGCAACTGTGCCGCCAAAGAAATAGCCATTAGTTTCCAGCATTTATCTAACCCCTTATTTTTAACATAGAACCAGTTGTAGATGGGCTGTTGAAAAATGATGATGCCTACTACTGCCAGATAAGACAGTTGAAAACCAACATCCCATAAATAATACGGATTATAGCAAAGCATTACAAAGGCGGATGCAGCCAATGAATTATAAATGGAAGAACGCTTTGCAAAGTTTTTTCCGATGGCGATAAAAGTGAACATCACTGCCGAACGAACTACAGATGCGGCGGCTCCGGTTAACAAAGAAAAAAGCCAAAGACAACTCAATATCAAAATAACCTGCAGCAGGCTTGATTTTTTGATATACGGAATTCGGGCAAATAACCATACGAGCATTACATAAATTAGTCCGAGGTGCATACCCGAAATGGCGATGATGTGAACCACGCCTGTATTGCTATAGGCCTGCACAAGGTCTTTATCCAAATCGTTGGTGTATCCGATCAGCAAGGCTTCTGCAATGCCAAGCTCATCTTTACCGGCTGAAATATGCTTTCTCAGAATAGCTAAAATTTTTCCCCTGGCGGTAAAAATAAATTGTCTGAACCAGTGTGCGTTTTTATCCTCCAGCTTTACCCAATCCTTATCTTTCAAAAAAATGTTGTGAAAAACAGATTGAAAGGAAGCGTAACGCTCATAATTAAATGCGCCCGGATTTCCGGAATTTTTAATGCCCTGCAGGTTTTTACTGAGCAGAATTTTATCGCCATATTGCAACGCAGGCAGCAACGAATCCTTAGAGAAGTATAGCAAAATTTTTCCATTACAGGTAGTCACACCATCATTGTGAATCACTGCCTCTACAAAACCATCTGCCTTAAAGGATTTTGCTTTTTCGATTAGTGGTTCATTGATCCTCACTACCAAATAATCACTATCGTGGTATTGTTGCCCAAACCAGTCGTTGGAGTGCCGCACATCTTTTTGCCAGGTAAGCAAAAGCCCAAAACATACAACTACTAAATGCAAAAGGATGGCCTGAAGTTGCCTGAGTTTGTACCGGGCGGCAATGGGCAATAGCAACAATAGCAAATTGGCAACGGAAAAACTCACGAGGGCTACTACACAAAATGTGAGTGGAATTTTAAGATTCCATTGTAATAGAATACCAGCCACCAGCGGCAGGATCAACCTTGTAAAAGGAGCTGTCTTCCAAATTGGCACATCAAAACTTTTTGACATCCCCTAATGTACATATTAAAAAATTGGAATACAAACACCTGTTGAAGAATTTGAAAATCAACGTCAGGTTACAAAAAAAAATACATTTTCTTCAAAGACTAACGTAGGCAGAATATGAATGCTACCGAATTTACTGATGCACCAAAACTATTTCGGCCCTTGCATTTAGGGTAATTTCCCAGGGATTTCTACCAGCACTTATCTGCCGAAGGCTATTCCTGTTTTGCATAAGATGAATCCGGGAGGCGTTTACCTGGCGACTTAGTAAATATCTTTGAACAATATCCGCCCTTTCTTTTGCCAGAAGATGACAGACTGTTTTGATGCCTTCTGTTTTATAGGCAAATCCTTGTATTGCAATGGTAAGGGTTGGGTCATTCTGCAACAAACCGATTACGCTATCCAATACGTGGTAAGTGGATGAAAACAAGGATGACTGTTGTAATTCAAACGGCACAACGATGGCGTTTTTATCCGGGCAACCATTGCGAGCGGTTTCGCCATATTCGCTCCGGCAACTATCTTCTATATCTTTAATGCCATCGCCATCCATATCCTGTATGCTAATGGGTGGCTGTGGAATTGGATAATTGAGTGTTATCTCGGCAGTGTAATGATACTGCACCTCCTGCTTATTTAGCTTACGTTGAATGGACCGCTGTTTGCCATTGCCTCTGAATGCAAGCATCCTTAAACTATCAATGCCCTGCCCCAATAAATAATTCTTTACGGCCAGGGCCCTGTTCATTGAAAGCCAATAACAAATTTCTTCGTTGGCTTCTTCATAATATGCATAGCCGTCAATTGAAAAGGTGATCGAATCATCGCTGTGTAAAATTTTGATCACGCTATCAATTAATAGGAAGGTGGAACGATAATTTAAGGAGGACTGTTTGTATTCAAAAGGAATCAAAACAGTGGCGTCAATTTTTTTAGGAAGACTATCTATACAATAAAAAAATGGGTACAATTGACTGGCAATTTTGGAAGGCGAAAATATTTCATATTCTTTGAAAATAGAACCACTTGAAACAGCAGCCCGATGGCGAAAAGATAAATCAACTAATCTATTTTCCACTTCCTTCAATCCAAAAAAAGCAGTTGCATAGGTGGACAAACCATGCGATATTATATACACCAATACCAGCCATCGGATTATTTTCATCTTTTGAAATTGATTGGAGTAGTGAATGATTGCTTTGTGGTTAAGTAGAAAAATTCTTTCAGCAAAATAATGAAAAATCATCAACCAACTTACATGCCAACATTGCCTTTTAAAGATTTTTAAACGGCATTGGATGAGAAATGTAATTGAAGTCTGTTGGGAGTTTTTACTACGCTATATTTTCCAGGAAAATATTATCAGGTAATATTTACTATTTTATCAATAGGCCACTGTTTTTCTATTATGGAGATTTGACGGGGTGATTTCGTCCTTGCAAAAAGTCCTGCCAGCTAAACAAGCAGGCAGGACTTTTGATGAAATATAGATTTAAGCTGGCAAACTATTTACTCAAATGCATACTTCTTTCTTTGTACAATTGTCTGAAGTATGGATCTCTTAAGTCTTTAATAAAGCGGATCGCTTCACCCGTACTTTTCATTTCAGGACCTAACTCACGGCTTACACCCGGAAATTTATTGAAAGAAAAAACTGGTTCCTTGATAGCAAATCCCTGAAGCTTTTTCTCGTAGGTAAAGTCCTTTAATTTATTCACTCCTAACATAATCTTGGTAGCAATATTCAAATAAGGTATCTGGTAAGCCTTTGCAATAAATGGTGTGGTGCGACTTGCCCTTGGGTTAGCCTCAATCACATACACATTGCCGTCTTTGATGGCAAACTGGATATTGATCAATCCTTTTATATTCAGCGTTCTTGCAATTTTTTCTGCATAATGCTCCATAGTTGTTACAACCAATGGCGACAGGTTAAATTGTGGCAACACGGCATTACTATCTCCACTATGAATACCGGCTGGTTCAATGTGTTCCATTACACCCATGATGTGAAATTCTTCTCCATCAAATATGGCGTCAATTTCTGCTTCCTGGCAACGATCTAAAAAGTGATCAATTAAAATTTTGTTGCCTGGTAAATGTTTGATCAAACTTAAAATGCCTTTTTCAAGGTCTTCATCGTTTAATACAATTCTCATCCGCTGTCCGCCAATTACGTAGCTCGGACGAATCAACACCGGATAACCCACTTTCTTAGCAACTTCAATTGCTTCATCCGTATCGTACGCAGTACCATAATTTGGATAAGGAATACCCAACTCTTTCAAGGTATCACTAAACCGACCACGATCTTCTGCAATATCCATACTATCGAATGACGTACCGATAATTTTAATTCCTTTTTCGTATAGCTTCTTCGCTAGTTTCAAAGCCGTTTGTCCACCTAATTGAACAATTACACCTTCCGGTTTTTCATACTCAATAATTTCCCACAGATGCTCCCAGAATACCGGTTCAAAATATAATTTATCCGCAATGTCAAAATCAGTCGAAACAGTTTCAGGATTACAGTTTACCATAATGGCTTCGAAACCGGCTTCTTTTACTGCCAGTAAACCATGCACGCAACAATAGTCAAACTCAATACCCTGGCCAATTCTGTTTGGACCACTCCCCAATACAATTATTTTTTTCTTAGCAGAAACAACCGATTCGTTAGAAACTATTAAACCAGTGGAATCTGCATTCTGAAATCCCCCCTCGGGCGGTGGGGGAGCTGCTTTTTCTTCAAAGGTTGAATAAAAATAAGGCGTCTTTGCCTCAAACTCAGCACTACAGGTATCCACCATTTTAAACACCCTTGTTAAGCCCATTTCCTTTCTTCGCTCATAAATCTGTTCGCCATTTTCTTCATTCATGATGCGAACAATTTGCTCGTCGCCAAAGCCTAAAAATTTGGCTTCGGTAAGCAGTTCGTCCGGCAAGGTTTTCAAATCGTACTTAGCTATTTTCTTTTCGCAATCACATATTTTTTGAATCTGGTAAATAAACCAGCGATCAATACCGGTACTTTCGCAAATGCGTTTGATACTGGCGCCTGCCATCAACGCATCTTTAATCCTGAATATCCTATCCCATTTTGGTATCTTAATATATTCAATCAATTCATCTGTATGCATCAGGCTTTTGCCATAATACCCCAAACCAACAGCTTCGTTTTCTAAACTCTGACAAGCTTTTTGTACCGCCTCAGCAAAGCTGCGGCCAATACCCATCACCTCACCAACACTTTTCATCTGGAATCCCAATGTATCGTTGGCACCTTTAAATTTATCAAAATTCCAACGGGGGATTTTTACAATTACATAATCCAGGGCAGGTTCAAAATAGGCTGAAGTAGATTGGGTGATCTGGTTTTTCAGTTCATCCAGATTAAAGCCCAGCGCCAGTTTAGCTGCAATTTTCGCAATGGGATAGCCGGTAGCTTTACTGGCAAGGGCTGAGGAGCGACTCACCCTTGGATTAATTTCCACCACCACCAATTCTTCTGTTTGTGGGTTCAATGCAAACTGTACATTACACCCACCGGCAAAATTCCCAAGCGCCCGCATCATACGAATGGCAGTGTTGCGCATTTCCTGGTAAGCGGTATCGCTTAAAGTCATACAAGGCGCCACCGTAATACTATCGCCGGTATGTACACCCATTGGGTCAAAGTTTTCTACTCCACATATAATCACCACATTGTCTTCTGCATCTCTTAATAATTCCAGTTCAAATTCCTTCCAACCCAATATTGCTTTTTCAACCAGTACTTCGTGAATGGGGGAGGCTGTTAATCCATTGTTGAGCGCTTCATCCAGCTCTTCCTTTTTAAATACGATACCACCACCACTACCACCAAGTGTAAAAGAGGGGCGTATTACCAATGGGAATCCAATTTCCTGCGCAAACTCTTTTCCCTCCAAAAATGAGTTGGCAGTTTTAGCCTGGCAAACCGAAATCCCCATCTCAATCATCCACTGGCGGAATTTTTCTCTGTCCTCTGCTTTGTCAATGGCTTTAATATCAACACCAATTAGTTTAACACCGTACTTTTCCCAAACACCCAATTCATCCGCTTCTTTACAAAGGTTTAACGCAGTTTGTCCGCCCATAGTTGGCAAAACGGCACTGATCTCATTTTCTTCCAGTATTTGTTCAATGCTTTCAACCGTTAATGGCAACAGGTAAACACGGTCGGCCATCATCGGATCGGTCATGATCGTAGCAGGATTGCTATTGATCAAAATCACTTTTACGCCTTCTTCCCGAATGCTTCTGGCGGCCTGTGTTCCGGAGTAATCAAATTCGCAGGCTTGGCCAATTACAATCGGACCCGAACCTATAATTAATACTGATTTTATTGAATTGTCTTTTGGCATAATGTGTTGTGCTACTTTATTGGCGTGCAAAAGTATATAAAAATGGGCAGTTTTTTAAAGGTTGTAATTTTATCATTTCATACTATTTAATTTGTCTTGATTCATCATTTTATCATTTAAATTTGCTCTTTTTCAATTTTATACAGGATGATAAGAATAATTGCTTCTTTGGTTTTGATATTGCTTTTTCACCCATTTTCAATTGCACAAATTTTTCCAGTAAAGAACTACCCCCAGGGATATTTCACCTGGCCGGTTGCCGCAAAAAAAGCATTGGTGGCAAATTTTGGAGAATTGAGGCCCAACCATTACCACATGGGGCTCGACTGTAGGACAGATCAGGTAGAAAATAAGCAGGTATTGACGGCAGCAGACGGTTACGTTGCTAAGGTAAAAATTGAACCATTCGGCTTTGGCAGGTGTATTTATATCAATCATCCCAACGGACTAACTACCCTGTATGCCCATCTAAATGATTTTAATCCTGCTTTGGAAAAATACATCACCCAACAACAATACAACTTCGAAAGCTGGAAAGTATTTTTAGATATCCCTGCCGGATTATTCCCGGTAAAAAAGGGCCAGTTTATTGCTTATAGCGGCAACACCGGCGGATCGCAAGGGCCGCATGTACATTTTGAAATAAGAGATACCAAAACGGACAAAGTGCTGAATCCGTTGTTATTTGATTTTCCAATAACAGATAATATTCCACCGGATATATTGCGGCTGGCAGTTTACGACCGATGCATCAGCACCTTTGAACAGAGCCCTAAATTTTATCCCTTAAAAAAAATAAACGGAGTTTATACCACCACTCCTGCAGCAATTTTGGCCAAAACAGACAGGGTAAGTTTCGCAATCACCGCCTATGACCGCTACACCGGATCTACCAATAAAAATGGCATTTATCAGGCAGTGATATATGACAATGGTCAGCCGGTAAACGGTTTTCAATTGGACAGCATTAGTTATAATGAAACCCGGTATATGAATGCACATGTGGATTATAAATTACGGAGTACTGGCGGATCGTGGGTGCAGCACCTGAGCCGGCTTCCCGGCTACCAGCAAGGCGTTTATAAAGATATTTCCGGCGATGGGGTGATTGATATAGAAGACGGGCTTGTGCATCCGATAAAAATTGAAGTAAAAGATGCCGCCGGTAATAGCTCTTTGTTGAAGTTTGATTTACAACAATCTCCCGGACAGCAGCAAATAGAAGACGCCGATCCGCTTGCATTCTATACCGAAAAAGAGTTTCATCCGGGTTTTGTAAATGTTTTTGAAAATAGCAAAATCAGTTTTTACCTGCCGGAAAATGCCTTGTATGATTCCATCCGTTTTAAATACAATGAGATTAACCCTGCGGTTGGTAATACTATTTTTCAATTACACAATGGTCACGTGCCGGTGCAATGTATGTTTCCTGTAAAAATAAAAAATACCGTTACCACACATCCCGATAAAATGGTGATGCACCGTTCATGGGCTGATAAAAATGATTATGCGAAAGCGGTACCGGTAAAAATTGGCAATGAAAATAACTGGTACGAAGCAAGTTTCAGGGCTTTTGGAAATTTCCAACTGATTGAAGATGTAACGCCACCAACGGTTACACCTGTTGGAATCAGGGAAGGGATGAATGCGGCTAAACTAAATCGCATTGCTTTTGTTGTAAAAGACAATACAAAAGAACTTATGAATTTTAACGCCTATCTGGATGGAAAGTGGCTTCGTTTCAGCAATGATAAAGGCAGTGCATTCATTTATAAGTTTGATGAACACTGTCCGCCAGGTGCGCATGAATTAAAAATAAGTGTAGAAGATTGTGTAGGGAACAAAACGGAAAGAACGTATCATTTTACAAGGTAAAAAAAGACCGGATTCTATTCAGCGTTTTCTGGTGCCGTGCTAATTATGCTAGAACGGGTTATGAATGGTAATCATCTTCACTCTACACCTTTCAATTTAACTTAAGATTTGTGTTATGTTAAGCTTAAAAATAATTTAAAATGATTACTCAAATTTAAACCTCGAATTACGAGTCATGTTCTTAAAATTCGTGTAATTCGTTTTTTAAAATTCGTGTAATAAAATCTATATGCATAAAGTTAACACAGTACTTGTAAGCCTAAAAAAATATTAAAAATAAATAATATATATACCATGACAACATTAACAGCAGGTAAAAAAGCGCCGGCATTTAAAGGCCTTGACCAAAATGACAATAAAATTTCGCTGGCCGATTTTAAGGGTAAAAAGGTAGTTCTCTATTTTTATCCAAAAGATGATACGCCCGGTTGTACAGCCCAGGCTTGCAACCTGCGGGATAATTATTCAGATCTTTTAAAGAAAGGTTTTGCAGTTGTTGGCGTAAGCACCGATCCGGTAAAAAATCACAAAAAATTTGAAACAAAATACCAGCTTCCTTTTCCGTTGGTAGCGGATGAAGACAAAGTGATTGTAGAGAAGTACGGAGTATGGGGTGAAAAGAAATTCATGGGTAAAACCTACATGGGCATCACCCGCACTACTTTTTTAATTGATGAAGAGGGAAAAATTAAAAAGATCATCAACAAGCCGGATACTAAAAATCACACAGAAGAAGTACTAAATGCGTGGGCTGAAATTGAATAAAAATGCATTTTTTGTAAAAGAAAACTCAAGGCT
>JBBQKO010000094.1:0-14546 GCA_038327005.1 Chitinophagales bacterium
CATTGAAAAATCAAACTGGCATTGGATTACAGCCGGGTTCATCCTCACCATGGTGTATGTGTTGTTGCAAGCGGCCATGTATGTTTTTAGCTTTGCAACAGTAAAATTAAAATTACCGTGGCTGCTGGCAGCAGAGCTATTTTTAAAAAGAAATTTCCTCAGTGTTTTTCTTCCAGCAGGTGGCATGACCTCGCTGGCTTATATGCCTGGCAGCTTGCGCCGTTCAGATATCCATAAAAAGTAAGTACACCAATCATCCGGCATTTATGCATTCACCGGAATCTTATCTCTTTTTATAGTTGGGTTGCCGGTAATCATTTACACATTCATACAATCGAAGCATATCAACAATTCGGTCATTGGCATTATTAGCCTCGCCTTCCTGCTTTCGATATTTATTTCCCTGCTTTATTCCATTCGCAAAAAAGGTTGGGTGCATGCTTTGCTGGCAAGCTTTTTTCCCTCAATAGAAAAAATTTGAACGAAATAATTGCCTTCGACTGGTCGGTTTACCATTTCTCGCTCACTACTTTTTCATCCGTATTGATCAATTTTTCGGGTATGTTTCACCTGCTGATTGCCATGTTTGCTGTTGGTGTTCATCCCTCGGTTGAAGCGGCTTGTATTGGCTATATTGTATCTGTTATTTTATTGGCCACTTCACCATTTCTTCGTGGCCTCGGTGCCATTGAATTATCGCTTACCTATATTCTAACCTTGTATGGATATTCCTCCGCCCAGGCATTCGAGATTACCATTCTTTATCGCATATTCGAATTTTGGTTACCACTCGCTTTCGGATTATTAGCCTTTGCAGCTAAGGGAAGACAAATCTTTTTAAGACTGGCACCTGTTGTACTCATCTTCATATTGGGAGTCATCAATATTTTGTCAGCCATCACCCCTCCTATTGCTTCGAGGATTCGTTTGCTGAAAGAGTATTTGCCCACTCACATCATCCATGCATCCAACTTATTGGTGTTAATGATGGGATTACTCCTGTTGGTTACGGCCACCTTTCTGGTTCGTGGCCTTCGCAATGCATGGATCATTGCCATGGTTGTTTCGTTAGTTTCCTTCATCACCCATCTTACCAAGGCATTGGATTGGGAAGAATCAACCATCGCATTTTTAGTAATTCTTATCCTTTTAATTACCTATAAACAGTACTGGTTAAAAACTAAAGCCAAACTAATGCAGGTTGGTGTAATTACTGCTGCCAGTGTTTTTGCCGGTGTGGTAATTTTTGAAACCGTTGGTTTTTACTTTCTAGATATGCGGCATTGTGATATTGATTTTAACTGGAAGCAATCCATCGGATTTTCAATTAAAAGTTTTTTCTTACTTGCCAACGATGAGCTGGTACCTGTAACAAAATTTGGAACAGAATATATTGCCACAGTAAATGTGTTGAGTGCTGCTACCTGGATATTTTTCTTCTATACCATCATCCGGCCTTGTATCAACAATACCAACACCAACACCAACACCAATAATTTGCAGGAGGCGCAATCGCTGCTTACACGATTCGGCTCCACTGCTGTGGACTACTTTAAAATAAATGAGGACAAATTACTTTTCTTTGATGAAGATAAAGACGGCTTTATTGCTTATCGCATTGCAAATGGATTTGCCATTGTACTGGACGAACCGGTATGTGCTGAAGAAAATAAAACCATCATGTTAAAGGCCTTTGATAAACAATGTAAACGCATGGGACTGAAGGCTGCATTTTATAGAGTTGATGAAGACAACATTTAATATTTTGAGCAAGTGAAGAAAAAGAAATTATTGATTGGGCAGGAAGCGGTATTGGACATCAACCAATTTACGATGGAAGGAAAAGACAAAAAAGCGCTGCGCAATTCACTAAACAGTCTTGCTAAAAAAGGGTACACCATCGAAACACAACTAGCACCCTTAACGAATGAATTGGTGAAGGAATTAAGATTGGTATCGGATGAATGGCTGGAGGCTTTTGACAAAAAGGAAACCACTTTTTCGCAGGGAATGTTCATTGAAGAAATTATACAGGAACAGGATGTAATTTTAATACGGGATGCAGAAAAAAAAGTAGTCAGTTTTTTAAATATGATACCCGACTATACACCGGAAGGATTTACCTACGACATGATCAGAAAAACAGCCGAAGCCCCAGGCGGATGCATGGATGCATTGATCATTACCGCCGTTCAGTATGGCAAAGATAAAAGCATGCAATGGCTGAACCTTGGGCTTGTTCCTACGTCGGGCATTGCAGAGCCGGACAATACCGCAGAAAGAGTGGTGAAATTTGCGTACGAAAAAGTAAAGCACTTTCAAAACTACAACGGGCTTCGGGATTTTAAGGAAAAATATGCGACCGAATGGCTCAACAAATACCTGGTGTACGACAATGATTTTGACCTCATTCAACTACCGGCTGCACTCAATAAAGTAATGCAGCCAATGCCTAAAATAAAAACAATTTAAAATGAGTTTTAGTAAAATAATCATCCTGCTTGTTGCATTGGGAATTACAAAACTTACCGAGGCTCAAAATGCAACAAATACAGCCATTACCAAACTTCCGCTTAATACCGTACCTGCTGCAAATGATACCAGCAAGGCATTGGTACTTTACATAACCGGTGATGGAGGCTGGAATAAATTTTCGAAAAATTTCGCAACGGCTTTGGCTGCAAACGGATACCCGGTAGTGTCCCTCAATTCAAATGACTATTTCTGGAAAAAGAAAACAGCGGCACAAACTGCTGCTGATTTAACAGTGGTATTAAGAACCTATCAAAAAAGCCGGAAGCGAAAAAAAGTAATTCTAATAGGATATTCATTTGGTGCGGATGTTGTTCCCTTTGTTTTCAATCTCCTGCCTGCTGATCTAAATGCAGCCATCACTAATATCTGTCTGTTATCCGTTTCACCTACAACTGATTTTGAAATACATTTATCTGTAATGTTTGGCAGCAAATTAAAAAGTGGTCATAGTGTGATTGCAGAACTTAATAAAATTAACACCAAACCAATTGCACTTATTTTTGGTGAAGATGAAACTGATTTTTCGTGGAACCAGTTAAAGATCAAAAAACTACACCCATATTACACTTCTTGGCGGCCATCATTATGATGACAATGAAGCCAGTGTGAGTAAAACCATTATTCAACAAATTTCCAAAAAATAATAAGATAAATTTATTTCAGAGACTATCGATCCCGAGATAAAACCAATGTACAAAGTAAGTTCAACAGAAAACAAAATACCAATGATATCCTATTTCTTCATCCAGAAAAAGCAGATTCAAAATAACCGATTACTGTAAGACATCGGGCAGTTAAAACAAAGCATCAATTATTTTTCGCACCACTGTCAATCCAGCAGAGAATGGCGCTTTTATCTTTTGCTGAGAGCGTTTTGTTTTTAGGCATTCTTCCGGTAACGACGGAGCTTTTTTTCTGCAAAGCACCATCATGCATTTGCTGGTAATTAGCAAGAGAGACATTGTTAATACCATCATGACAGCCCGATGTATTATAGTTTGTGGCCAGCATTGGCTTAATTATATTAGAGAAACTAATGTTTGGATCGCAGGAAGGAGCGATGTCGCTGCTGGCAGATTTTTTACATCCTGCTGCGGATACCAGCAGAAAAAAAAAATAGCTGGAAATAGGATTTTAAGCATGGATGAAATTATGCAGTTTCGCTGGCGGAACTGTTATTTCATCATTACTAAATGGTTAATTGATAGCCGGTGGAATAAGGCAAAAAAAGAGTCAGCTTCTGAAATAGAAGCCGACTCAACGATATTGGATTGGGTTTTTATTTTAGATATTGTGCTACAATTAAAAACTTCTGTTGATGGTAAATCCGAAAGCAAAATTGCCCTCTTTAATTACACTGTTATTTTTAGCCATCTGTTCAATATTGGATGACTCTACTGTGTTGCCAATATAAAACTGAAACAAGTGACCGCCTGTATTGATTTCTAAACCTACCGCCAACAAATCGGGTTGGTAATTTAAAATTGCTCCATTTTTAGCAATGATGTTTTTATACATGTTCAGTTGACGGGCATACTCAAAAGTAAGGTTAAGTGTGCTGGTCATTTTATACTTACCACCCAAACCCAATGAGAATACATCATTGCTGTTGTTGATACCATAAGGAACCACATTAAAATGTATCCAGGTTGGCATTAATTGTAGCGATACTTTATCAGAGAACTTACGTGCAATCAGCAACTGGTGCAGAAAAGAAAACTTGTTGGCAGTAAGTTGTACGCTTGCATCTTTTGCGGTATTAACATTTGCCAGTGAATAAAAAGCCACTGAAACCGGAATGTTTTTTAACCCTGTTTGCTGACGTAGTAATTTAAACTTCGTCCATGCCTCGTATTTAGATCCACCAGCCATTGCTACGCCAACATTTAAAAAAGAAATGGGTGAATAATCAAATGAAACATACGTATGTGCAACACCTGAATTCAAACCAAAAAACTGGGCTAAATTTTGTGAGCCTGCATCTTTATTCCACAAATAACTAAAATGGTGAGAAACCATAAACTGCTTTACGCCTTTGCCAACGATCTCGGTGGTTTGCATATTGATGAGCTTGGTGGCGTTAAAGGTTGCCCTTGCAAATTTTTGTTTAGGAGCTTGTTTGGTTTCTGCAACAGCGGAATCCTGCGCAATGGAATGGGCAAAAAAGCCAAGGCAGCAAACGAGCAGTGATAATATTTTTTTCATAAAATCTATTTTTATTTTTAATGACATACTTAATTTTTGTTGACTGAAATACTACCAGCTATTTCTTTTGGCCCTGTGCAACCCACTCGTTAAAAATCTTTACAGTGCATGAACTTAAACTCAATGCGCCACCTGGGTGACCTGCATTACCACTGCTGGCCATCATCGCATTCAATGCAGTTTTATTAGCCACGAACTTGTCGTAATCAAGTCCAATAGCAATACCGCCATGGCAGGTTGCACCTTTACAACTGGTTGTGTAAATTGGTGCAATATTAGCCGTATAAGTTATGGGTCCTGTAACTGTGCATCCACCGCCATCGTCTTTGGCACCTTCAGCTATCCACTTAGCAACGGTCAATTTTTCATTCGCTTTAAAATCAATATCTCCACCGCCCGGATGGGTTCCGCCTTTTATCCATTTATCAAATAAGCCTACCCTGCCTAGGATAGCATCAAAGAATATGGTGTCGGCATGAGAAAACTGTATTGCATTTTTCGTTACACCGTTATTATGACAACCACAACCCCCGGCTACCATAATAGGAACTACTTCACCCCTGAAGGACACTTTTGGCAGTTCAAGAATATCTTCTTTATTTTTATAACAAGATGGCAAAACATACGTCAGCATGGAGACCATCAAAGCTGTTAATATTATTCCCTTTTTCATATCTATAAATTTTAGATTGATTGTATCAGATTATTTTTTTGTAATGACATTGCCTGTTTTGATGTATTTGAAAATACCAGCATTGGTCATACCATATTTCCAGAAGTCAGGAATATTGGGATCGGCAAAATACCAGGCTTTAATCAACGCAACTTCTGAAGGTTTACAACCGCCATCATCAAAAGCCATATTACCACTTTTACTGGCAGCAACGCCTGTGTAAATGTTGGAATAAATCAATGTGGAATCCATACGACGTATCAAACAATCTGTACTATTAAGGAAGTTATTTTTTACAGTGGTACTTCTTACATTTTTTGGATATTTAACATCCATTAAAATATCATCATAGTCATTCAAAGGACCACGTGTGCTGAAAGTTTTGTAAGGTTTAAAAGACAGATTACCGATTGTATCCGCATAAAACTTTTTAACGCTGTCTTTATAGCCACCCCAAACTTCGCCTAGCCTGGGCTTGTTGGTAAGCAGGCAATAATTGGTAACTGCACCAGAAGCACTGGTATAAATATAATTGGTAGTATCGGAAGCAGCTAACGTTGGAACCCAACCCTTTCTTGCCCATGCTCCGGTAGCAGTTGACTGAGCATGACAGTTAACAGATCCGCAACCTGTGGCCATTAAAGAAATCGCAGCCGGTCTAAAATCAGCCAAATTCGGTCTTTCTTTAGCCCCATTCTTTATCCAGTTATACAACAATGATTTATCAGTAGCATTCATTTCATGATTTGAATTTACCGGCGGCATTGCTTTGTTAAAATCATTGGTAGTCAAAAACTCCCATAATTTACTTCCCTCCGGATTCCCTGCAGTTACAAATTTCATAATGTCAGTATAAGAATCAAGTTTTGGCGCAATGGGGCCGTTGTGACAATTGGAGGTTGCACAGTACTCATGAACAATGGTCTGCACTCCCCTAAACTTCATCACGTCATTCACATCGGGTGTGGCATCGGCAGTTGAAATGGGATTGCTTTCGTAAAACGCAGCGTATAAAGTGGAATCCGACGTTCCGCTAAATGACCTGTTAAGTCCTTTTATCAGGTCACCTTCTTTTCTGCACTGGAACACCGATGCAGATAAAAGCATCACAACGAGGAAAAGTGTTGTGGCATCTAATAATGACATTTTTTTCATAGCAATTAATTTACTTTTTGAAAATTTATTCAGTGGGCGAATCGTTATACTAAATTTCAAAAACAAAACTATTCAAGGTTTTGTGACAAACTCATGACAAATGTTTTACATAAGTATGACATTTATCATAACACTGTTTTAACACGAACGAAACTTGCTGGCAATCGCCGGTTATTTCCTTCATACAGCTTATTTTGAAAGTCTTCATTTCGCTATATTTCTTATTGAAAAATATGCAACCAATTAATATCTTTATGGCATCTCAAAAACTCATTTTTTTATTTTACCTCACCTTTAATTCCTCTCCCCCGAAAAATTCGGGGTCTTCGACAAAAGAGAGGAAAAGGTAAGTTTTTAGAGATGACCTTTATTCAGTTTAAAAACATCTTTCAATCAATTATATCACCCATGCATGAGTTTAGCCAGACATTGGTTCTACCAAAAAAATAAGGATATAGTATTCAAATGAAAAATAAAAAAGAGAAAACATGCTGCAATCGTACTATAAAATATTGGCTAGATAAAAGGCAGGTATTTTTTGAAGATAGTTACTCTGTTAACACATTCTCACCCTCTTAATAAGTCCCACTTGGACTCAGCCACGCTGACACCAATGCAAGTGCAGCCTATGTTACACACCAAAAGAAACCAACTGAGATCAAATACAATGTTTAAACACGCTATTGACATGACAATTTTATGACAATAATCATAAACGGTATTAACACCTGTCATAAAATAGACTTTGGGTAAATCCTACTTTCACAAATGAAATCAAGGGCGGAAATTTCTATTAATTCACTGTAGCATTTATAAATTCAAAACATGGGAGACAATCAAAAACCAACCAACAAATCGAGGCGCTGGTTTCTTTCAGGCGGCTTGATGGATACCAGTAAAAAAGAAATGGTAAAAATGCTGACGGCTGATGGCAAACTGGTTGAAGTGGACAAAGCCATTTTTGACAAGATTGCTACAAAGCAGAAAGCCACCAATAAAGAAATATATGACTGGATGCAAAATCCATCAAAAGGAAATAATAGTTGATCAATTAAAACTGAACAATGAAACAACATGGTGAAGTAAATAAAAATAGCCGGCGTAATTTTCTAAAAAATGCCGCTATCGCAACAGTAGTCACGGCTACCTGTGGTAGTTTAGCCTGTTCCTGCTCATCTAAAAATAGCACCGTTAGTAAGAAAGTACGATTGCTTTCACCCGATGGAGAAATTGTGGAGATTGACTCTGCTTACCTGAATTACCAGGAGCATATTGCCATTGTTTCCAAGATGGAAGAACGGCAAGGCATACCGGGTAAAAGATTTGTGATGGTAGTGGATCTGGCCCTTTGTAAAAATGCCCGCAAGTGTATTACTGCCTGCCAAAAACATCACTACCGCCCGGAAGATACCGAATGGCTTACCGTAAAACTGATGAAGGATAGTGACGAGGGAGCCCCTTATTGGTTTCCTAAACAATGTTTCCATTGTGATAATCCACCCTGCGTAAAAGTTTGTCCGGTAGATGCCACCTTCAAACGCCAGGATGGCCTGGTATTGATTGACAATGATCGCTGCATTGGTTGCAAATTCTGTATGGCAGCCTGCCCTTATTCTACCCGTGTATTTAACTGGGCCGAGCCTGAGTTGAACAGTGATATAAAAGACCTTCCGTATTCTGCAGAAACCGGTATTCCTGCAAAAGTTGGCACTGTAGAAAAATGTGATTTCTGTCCCGACAGAACAAAAGAAGGTTTGCTTCCGCCTTGCGCTGAAGCCTGCCCCAATGGCGTATTTTATTTTGGCGATGAAAATGAAGATACGGTAAGCAATGGCTCTGAAACTGTAAGCTTTACCCAACTGATTAAAGACCGTGCCGGTTATCGCTTTCTGGAAGAGTTGGGCACCAAACCAAGGGTATATTATCTGCCACCAAAAGACAGACAGTTTCCTGTTGAAAGAGGATATGAAAACCTTCCTGATAAATTAAAAGAACGGTTTAAAGATATCATGGAACCAATCTCCTCCAAATCCTAAGGAAGCGGAATTTAATATCATCTTAAGAATAATTATTTTATGGAACTCAATTCATACCAGCAGGAAGCCTTCAACTACCAGCGGCCCAATATTGAAAAATTTAGCAAGTCAAATTTGCTCTGGATCGTTTTCTTTTTGTTGTGGATCTTGGTAGGTCTCTATGCACTGTATTTACAAATTGCACACGGACACGTGGTAACCGGAATGCGGGACAATGTGGTGTGGGGACTATTTATTGTAAACTTTATATTTTTCATTGGGCTTAGTTATGCAGGTGCCATTATTTCTGGCTTGTTGCATTTATTTAAAGTGCCCTGGGGTAAACCCATCATCCGGCTTTCGCAGATGATGACGATTACTTCTGTCATTGTTGGCCCCATCTTTATTCTGCTTTGTGTGGGCCGCTTCGACCGCTTGCATCATTTATTTATTTACCCAAGATTGCAGTCGCCCATGACCTGGGATGTGCTAGCCATTCTTACTTATTTTGTAGGAAGTGCATTGTTTCTTTACATTTCAATGATAAAAGATTTTGCAGTGTACCGGGATACAAAAATGGATATACCAAAATGGAAACAAAAACTATACAAGACACTTGCCATCGGATACCGTGGTGCTGCCAGTCAAAAAAGGCATTTGACTATTTCTCAAAACCTGCTGGCCATTATAATTATTCCTTTATCCATTATGGTTAGTTCAATCCTCTCCTGGATATTTGGTATGACGTTGCGCCCGGGATGGCACAGTACCATCTTTGGTCCCTACTTCGTTTTAGGTGCGTTGTATTCAGGATGTGGTGTATTGATTGTTGCCATGTGGGCTTACCGCAAAATGTATAAGCTACAGGATTATTTTACCGATAAACTTTTTGTGAACCTTGGCTACTTCATGATGGTACTGGCAGCAGCATATGGATACTTCACCTTCTCTGAATATTTCACCAGTTGGTTTGGATCGGCAAAATGGGATGCAGATGTAATCAACAAGCTATTTAGTTTGCAGGAATATGGATGGTGGACCTTGTTTGCAAATCTATTCGGCATCCTTGTCCCCATTGCCATCGTGGCGATTCCTGCTACAAGAAAAGTAAACTGGATAACACTGGCATCTTTTGCAATGGTAATGGCTCTTTGGGTAAAACGCTATCTCATTATTGTACCAACACTTGAAACCCCCGCATTACCGATGCAGGATACACGAATGGAGTATGTAAAATACACCGCCACCTGGCCAGAGTGGGCATTGACCTTCGCCGGCATCGCCTCTTTTCTTTTACTATTTACGTTGATTTCAAAATTGGTAACCGTTGTACCTGTATCAGAATTAGAGGAACCGCTGCACCAGCACAATCATCAGCATGAGCCAGTTGTTGTAAGTAATGAAGCAATACAAACTGTATAAATAATATTATATGAAAGCAATTAAAACAAGGGCTGCATCAACGCTTGATTTCCGGAGTATTATTATTTATACCGGCTTAATGATGCTGCTGTTCATTCCTGTAAATATGTTTGCACAAGCAGACAGCACAAAAAAAGAAGCACCTGCGGCAGAAACGGCAGTGGAGAATGAGGAGCCTTCGCTGATAGGCCCTTCATTGAATTTTATGACGGTGCAAAAAGCAAATAACACCATTGATTTAAAAGCGGCGATGCAAGCCAAGGTAAAAGGGACTTTCTATAAATTATCATTGCTTAAAGTATCCTTTGTATTGGTTACTGAAACAGGAGATATTCCATTGGGCTTTGTAATTACCGACAAATACGGTAAAGCGGTGTTAAATGTAAAGGCTGATTCACTGAAAACAGATGCAGGAGGTAAAATAAATTTTAAAGCAATCTTTGCCGGTAATAAAGGTATGGATCCGGCTGAAGGCGAAGTAAGTATTAAGAGAGCCCGCCTTGAAATAATTCCTGTTAAAGAAGACTCCTTACTAACGGTGCAAATGAAACTAACAGACCTCAGCACCGGAACAGAGACCCCCGTTCCTGAAATAGCAGTTGGCATATTTGTTCCACGTTTAATTAATCCATTGAAAGTTGGGGAAGGCACTACAGATGCGGTTGGAGCAGCTTCCGTTGAAATCCCCAGCAATCTTCCCGGCAACGCAAAAGGAGATATTACATTGATTGCAAGGCTGGATGAAAATGAGATATATGGAAATATAGAAGCCAGTGTAGTCCAACCCTGGGGACTAAAGGTTTCAGACAAATTAACAGATTTACCTAGGGCATTATGGAGCCCACATCCCCCACTTTGGATGGTCATTACATTTAGCATATTGATGGCTGTTGTATGGGGACATTATATCGTGATTGTAGTGCAATTATTTCGCTTAAGAAAAGAAGAACCTCATACCGTACTAGCTACAAAGGTTTAGTACAATTAATAAAAGAAACCCAATCATCTAAAGCATGCTATTAGTTAACTTTAGATACAAATTTTTACTTTAAAAACAATCAAACATGAAAAAAGCATCAATCATTCTTTTCAGTTGCAGTCTCGTTCTGCTACTGTCGTTTATGAACAGCACGCAACCCAAACCATGGCCGGTTCCAGACAAAAACAAAAACATGGTAAACCCTGTAAAATCAGATGCTGCATCTATTGCTACGGGTAAAGCTTTGTATAATCAGCATTGCAAAAGTTGCCACGGTACCAAGGGTAAAGGCGATGGCACCAAAGCATCTCAGTTAGATACGGAATGTGGTGATTTTACTACAGCCGCTTTCCACGCACAAACAGACGGTTCGTTATTTTTTAAAACAGTAGAAGGAAGAAAAGACATGCCTTCCTACAAGAAAAAAATTCCGGAAGCCGATGACATGTGGGCTGTAGTAAATTATATGAGAACATTCAAATAATACAAGGGCTTTACGATTGCTGATCATTTTGTAAAAAGTTCATCTGCTTCGGCGGATGAACTTTTTTTATATCTTTTTAGTTCTAACTTTTTTTTAGCCACGAACCAGGATAACTTAAAGCGTGCCAGGTTGTAGACTCGTTATTCGCTTTTGAGGGTAGAATTGCTGAATTTAAAAAATGGGATTGCAGGGAGCGAAAGAAAAGGAATAAACCTTGGTAAAATAGCAGAACCAGCCTCCATGATATACAAAAACCCCTCTAACATTCTACCCGATTTTTAAAAATATAATTTAACCGTAAGATTTCCGGGGGAGTAATTCAATAGCAATACAAGAAATATGAATTCAGCTTTAAAAAGAAGTAAACGAATTAATTAAGGAATTAGAAAAAAACTTCATTAGACTAATTCTGAAGAAATAAAAAAAGACGTAAAAATTGGATTGGTTTGTAATCTGTATAATTCCTACAATAGTTTATACTTGATTTAAAAAGAGTTGGCAAATAATTAATGGCTTAAAATTAATCCGTTTTTTCAGTAGGGCATCTCTAAAAACTCATTTTTTTATTTTACCTCACCTTTAATTCCTCTCCCTCGAAAAATTCGGGGTCTTCGACAAAAGAGAGGAAAAGGTAAGTTTTTAGAGATGCCCATTAGTTAATAGTGAATTAAAATATTTGATAATTGGAGGAATGAAAACAGCTAAAAACTTTATGGAATTCATCCGGTCTATTTAAAGGCAAATTATGCAAAGTCACTTCTTTCTCAGTTCGGTTATTTTTATTGACTCTCCCCACTTATCCATTTTCAATTTTTAGCCTTATGGAAATTAAACTGCTATATTAAAAACATGGAATACACAAAATGGAAAAGTGAAAACGGTTATTGATAGAAAATCTCCAATGCATCAAAATGGAAGCAACATACAATCTTGCGGGCTAGAGGCGTAAAAACTAAACATCTTTATCTCATATAAAAATTAAAAAGCTCTTAAATTATATAAAATTTGACGGGCAAGGCGTTAACAGTTTTATAATAATGTGGAGCCTCAATCTCAATTAAGTCGTACTCTCCCCAACAATATGTGAATGATGTAACTTATTTCTCTTAATGTGTAATATTTGTTCCCTAATACGTCCCAACTTTACTTTATAGTTTTTGAGTTGTTTATAATAGTTGGTAGTAAATCTTAGATAAATTCTATGAAATTGGAACACACTCAAAATTCCACAATACAACCTTTTTTTCCTTTTATCCATTTCATCTTTAAAATAAAAAAAATGGATAAAAATATTCAACCACAGGATAAAGTTAATTTAAATCAGAAAGAGCATTTAGACAGACGGACGGAAATAAATCCTATAGTAAAAGAAGCTGATTTGACTGAAGTGAATACAAACGATGGAGGTTTAAAACTAACAAATAAAATCTCCAAAAATATTCACATAAAACCCGCAGAAGAACAGCAATTTGAAAATATAAATTAAAGCTCTGCTATAATTTATAATATGCTACTATTGCCGTCTTTTTTATTTTTAATAGTATCCTTCATTAAATAAATATCATCAATTATGACAACGAAAACAAAAAGTGCTAAAACAAAAGATGACCCTTGCTGGAAGGGCTACAAAAAACTTGGTACTAAAATTAAAGGGGGTAAAAAAGTACCTGATTGTGTTCCCGAAGCAAAGAAAAAAACATAATCACTCAAAAAATATGAACGCCTAAAAACAATCACCAAATTTTTTTTAACAATAATTCTAACATTTAAAAACAAAACAAAAATGAATAAAAACTAAAAAATAAGAACAATCAATGCAAAAACGGATCCTCTTCCCATTGTTACAAAGTAATGAGGGAAGATTAGATACCTCTTAAATAGTACAATAAACAATTAAAAAATATTAAAACTTTAAAAACTAAAAAATGGAAAATAGCAATCAAAATACAACCGAAAAATTAAATAATCTTATTACTATTGCTGAAGATGGTAAAGAAGGATATGAAAACGCAGCTAAAGATGTGAAAGATGCTGCAATTAAAAGTTCTTTCCTGCTTTATGCAAATGATCGCTCGGTTTACGCATCGCAATTACGGGAAGTGGTACACCAGCTAAATGGCGAGGCAGAAGATAATGGTGGTGATATGAAAGGTTCAATGCATCGTGTTTGGATGGATGTTAAATCGGCTTTCACAAGTGGAGACGTTGATGCCATTATAAACGCTTGTATTACAGGAGAGGAAGCTGCTGTAAAGGAATACAAATTAGTTTTGAATGACTCTCTAATTCCTGAAAGCTGTAAACCACTCATTGGGGAACAATTAAATGGTATTGAACAGGCTTTAACAAGTATTAAATCGCACGTTCATAAATAAAACTTTTTTCAGTCAATTACAAGCGATTGGTTTATAGTAATTGATTTTATTCAAACGTTAAAAAAAAGGACAAAAATATAAAGTACAACCAATCAGCATAAAACCGGAGACGCCCGCCCACAGCGGAAAAGAAAACGCAAAGCACGACACATCCTCAAGGAAGTTGATGGATGAAAATGACGGAAATCAGAAAAGGGAATCCATGTCTTCGCTGGAAAGTTGCCAATGGGTGACAAGACCAGTAAAGGAAAATAATTTATTTTCCTTACACGATTGCGTTGATAAAACATCAACCTTTAAGAAAGCGCAATGGAAATTATTAGAGATTTCCGTTGCGCTCTTTTTTATTGCTTTCAAGAATAATATGAGTATTAATCCATTGATTAGATCATGATGGCTGAGCTTGCAGATAAAATAAAAATTGCTAAAAAAACAATCCAGGCCGTGGCGCATGATATGGCAAAGAGCGCACAAGCAGCAAACCTTATTTACACCCCTGGTGATAAACCGGGTTTTTCACGCAAGCAAAAAGGGAAATCATTTTCCTATTTTTCCGGAACTAAAAAAATAAATGATAAAATAACTATTGACCGGATAAAAAATTTAGTCATTCCACCGGCATGGAAGAATGTGTGGATTTGCAAAATAGCCAATGGCCATTTACAAGCTACCGGCTTTGATATTCTTGAAAGAAAACAATACA
>JBBQKO010000095.1:0-14526 GCA_038327005.1 Chitinophagales bacterium
AAAGGCATCTTCCGATCATTTGGTGAGGGCCTTTTTTCACACCTACCACATGCCGGTAAAAATATCTAACTGTAGTAATAATTACGGACCGTATCATTTTCCTGAAAAATTAATACCACTTTGTATTCATAATATCATCAACAATAAGCCGCTGCCAATTTATGGCAAGGGAGAAAATATACGGGACTGGTTGTACGTAGAGGATCATGTAAGAGCCATTGATGTAATTTTTCACAATGGGGTAGTAGGCGAAACGTACAACATCGGAGGGCATAATGAGTGGACCAATATTGCCCTGGTGAAAGAGCTTTGTCGCCAAATGGATGATAAACTGGGCAGGGATAAAGGGGAATCTGAAAAGTTGATTATGTATGTAAAGGACCGGGCTGGTCACGATTTGCGCTATGCCATTGATGCTACTAAATTAAAAGATAAATTGGGCTGGTTGCCATCTCTTCAGTTTGAAGAAGGCATTTCAAAAACCATTGACTGGTACCTGAGCAATACAGAATGGCTTAACCACGTTACTAGTGGGAACTATCAAAATTATTACGAAGGTCAATACGAAAAGAGATAAAATATGAAAGGAATAATTCTGGCCGGTGGCTCTGGTACAAGACTCTATCCAATTACGATGGGAATCAGCAAACAGTTGATGCCTATCTACGATAAACCAATGATTTATTATCCGCTTAGTACGTTAATGCTGGCTGGTATCAAGGAAGTATTAATCATCACAACACCGGATGACCAGGCGCAGTTTATTAGATTGCTGGGCGACGGCTCGCAATGGGGTTGTAAAATATCGTATGCCAAACAGGAAATACCCAATGGACTTGCACAGGCCTTTGTAATAGGAGAGGAGTTTATTGGATCTGATAGTGTAGCGCTTGTTTTAGGAGATAATATATTTTATGGCAGCGGCTTTAGCAAGCTCTTACAACAGTCAGCAGATCCAAATGGTGCAGTAATTTTTGCCTACCCTGTGAGTGATCCGGAACGTTATGGAGTGGTTGATTTTGACAGTGATTTGAACGCACTCAGCATTGAGGAAAAACCAGCAAAGCCAAAAAGTAATTATGCAGTGCCGGGTTTATATTTTTACGATAACACCGTTGTGGAAATTGCTAAAAATATTCCTGCAAGTCCAAGAGGAGAATACGAGATAACGGATGTAAACAGGATTTATCTTGAGAATAAAAGTTTAAAGGTAGCCGTACTCGACCGGGGATTTGCCTGGTTAGATACGGGTACTTTTGAATCTCTGAATGATGCCAGCGAATATGTAAGGGTGATAGAAAAAAGACAGGGACTTAAGATTGGTTGCCCTGAAGAGATTGCCTGGCGGATGGGCTTTATTACAAAAGAGCAATTACTCGAACAAGCAGAAAAACTGAAAAAAAGCGGTTACGGCGAATACTTAAAATCGATGGTTCAGTAGCTGAATTTCAACAATAAGAAACGATTTAAAAAAGGCGATGGAAATTTATTTTCCTCGCCTTTTTTATTTTACGCGGCCTTCAATTTCAAAACCGGAAAACGAATTTGAGCCAGTTCCAAACCACCGAACAAAATACCGCTGTACACAAGATTACCAATTAAAAAATGTTTCATAAATGGTAATCCCTGCGCATAGCATTGTATTAATCCTGCCAAATTTCTGGTGAGTGGCGTCATGGTTCTCAGGTCTGTTCCACCACCCAGCCATACTGTGAAATCGGCAATGAGCCAATGCCCCAAAGCAGCTACCACGGCTGCTAGTGCAACATTTTTTATGCTTACTTTTTGCAGTGTCCATTTACCCAAAAATACAATCAAAGTAAAAATGCCGTAGATGACATACCAGCCATTGTACATCACGCCGTATTTACCATCAAACACGAAATAATTAATGATAAGATCGCTTATTAATAAAGTGATTAACGGGAAAGCAAGCGCTTTCCATCTGCTGGTAAAATAGGCGCCTCCAAATAGACCCATTGCACCAATGGGGGTGTAGCTGGCCCATGGAGTTACTTGTGCGGCATTGGGAATACGCATTGCAGCAGCTGCTATCACCAGTATAAGCAATACTGCCAATCGGGGATTAAATTTTTCTGTAGGCATGAGTATATTTTTTTGAAAATGAAGCAGGCTGGTAAAAGCCTGCTTCAAAATAATGTTCCTTACAAATTAAAAGTAACTCCACCATTGATTAAAAACGGAATGGCGTTGTATCCCCTAAGGTCGAAGAATTTTTTATTGCTGATGTTTTGAAAATCTACAAAGAATTTTAAATTTTCTTTATAGTTGTAGGAGGCGTAAGCACTCAACAAAAAATATTGTTTTAGCAATACATCTTCCTTTTGAAAACCACCCACATCATACCGGCTACTCACAGATTTTCCGGTTATACTTGCAAAAAGGTCTTTTGAAAACTGGTAGCCGATGTTCAAATTTAGATTGTGTTTTGGCCTGCGTAAAAGGTAATTGTAGCTGGTGTCGTTGGTGTTTTTTCTACTTTGCGTTTGCTCGGTACCGGTAATGTATGTGTAGTTTGCTGAAATACTTAAATTTTTCAACGGCTTCACTGCCAGTTCCAGCTCAACACCATCTACAATTTGTTTTACAAAATTGAAATACTTAAAATTGATATAGTTGTAGTCAATACCATTATTTATGTCTCTGTGAAAATAGACCAGTCGGCTGCTGATTTTTTCATGTGTTTGCTGTACCCCAATTTCGTAGTTGGTAGATTTTTCTGGCTGCAGATTCTCATTGCCACTAAATTCCTCAAACAACTGATAAATAGAAGGCGCTTTAAAGCCGGATGCAATACTTCCAAAAAATCGCCAATTTTTATTAATTGTATAAGATGGGTTGAATGTGTAAGTTGTGTTGTTGCCATAGCGTGAATGATTATTGGTTCTTCCGCCAATTTCTACATTCAGCTTTTTATTAATTGCAGTAAAAATAAAGGAGGAATAAAAAGATGTTTGGTGCATGGAGGTATCATCAAAACTGCTGCTGTATGGCCCAAAGCTACTTAGCGAAAAATACTGTTGGTTCATATTGCTCCAGCGATAATCTGCGCCGGCAATAATGGTAAGCCATTTTGTTGCAACTACATTCCCAAATAATTCTCCATACTGTGTGCGTCCACCGTATTTGTTGCTTTCAAATTTTGTTCCGAAAGGGAGTACAAATAAGCTATCATTGTTGTATCGTCTGCTAAGTTCGCCATACTGATAGTTGCCTATAATATTTATAATTCCTTTTTTATAATTTACACCAACGCCCGAACTAAGATTGCTGTTGTTGATAGTGTAGTCTTTTTCATCTGCAAAAACCCCCGCATCAATATCTGCTTTATACTGGCTGTGCTGAACAAATGTTTTTACCAGCAATGAAGGAATTAGCTGGTACTGCACGGCTGCGCTGATAACATTGCCATCGTAGCCATCATTGTCAAAATTGTTGTTGCCAATATTATCGTTTGCCGCTGAAAATCCATCGGTTTTTAATTTTGCAAAACGGGTGTTGTAAGTAAGCTTTCCTTCTTTTCCATATAACTGGAGATTGTTGCGGATCGTATTTTTATTGCCAAAGCCAGTAGTGGCTTTTATATTAAAAGGCTTGCTCACATTGCTTTTAACGGTAATGATGTTGATGACGCCTGCGACTGCATCGCTACCATATAAAGTAGATTGTGCCCCTTTGCATATTTCAATTCTTTCCACATCATTGATCGAAAAAAGGTTAAGGTCAAATTCATTGTTGATCATGGAAGGGTCGTTCACCGGGATGCCATCCAATAATATCAATGTTCGTCCGGAGGAGGCTCCTCTTACAAAAACAGTTTGCACACTGCCTGGTGCATTGAAAGCGCCATTGATGGTAATTCCTGCCTGTTCATTTAAAATTTGAGCAACTGTTTTTCCGCTGCTTTTCTCAATTTGTTCCTTACCGATCACCGTAACAACCTTGCCTGTTTGGGATTGTTTTACCGGAAATTTTGTAGCGGTAATCACTACTTCATTTAAAATTTTGGAACTGTCCTCCGCAATCGGCGGAGTTTTTTGTGCATGTGCTGAACTACTGATAATTACAGCAGCCGCAATAAAAATTTTCTTTTTCATTTTTTGAAAAATTTTTTTGTGACTGCTCCCGAGAAAATACAGGGGGTGGTAATTACACACACTACCTGTTAGAAATATAAATGCCTTGCGGCGCTTACACTCCATGCCTTTCACCCGAAAGCCGTGAATGATTAAATGTGATACCTGGCAGGTCTTCTGGCTTGGCGTTCACTTTACCTTCCCGTTAATAAAAACAGTGGTGTGAGAGAAGTTGCCTTTCTTTCCCCTCCCTTTTGGGGAGGTTGGGTGGGGCCGCCTTACAGCTACGGGGATAGCGCCGGAATTACACCGGCTTCCCTTTTAATTCCGGATCAACTCCGGAAACCAAATTCGGTGCGAAGGTAAATGCAATGAAGTTGATTTACCAAATTAATCATTGCACCTTGGTTTAAATAGCGATCGTTTTAATACCTGTTGTTATTGCAAAAATTGCTGCAAAGACGGATGCTTCATTCAAAAGGATATAATAGAATAAAGCATACCTGCTATTTATAAGGTTGATTTATTTGATGTCGGTGATTATCTTATTTGCTTTCTGTATCTTCAAATCATGACAGCAAAATCTAACCAGCTTAACCTTTTCGATTTGTCCATGATTGTTATAAGTCTTGTTATTGGCATGGGGATTTTTAGAAACCCCGCTTCAGTTGCTGCAACTTCAGGAAATAGCACTATCTTTTTTTTAGTGTGGACGGTGGGCGGTTTGATTGCTTTATGCGGCGCACTAACCTATGCTGAAATTGGTCTCCGCCTTCCTTCCATGGGTGGCTATTACAAAGTGTTTGCAGAGTGTTATCATCCGGCTGTTGGCTTTACAGTAAATGCTTTAATATTGATTAGCAACGCTGCTTCTCTTGCAGTGGTGGCTTTAATTGGCGCTGATTATGTAAGCGATTTATTGTTTGGTAAGCCATCTGGAATTTTTTTTAATACTGGTATTTCCATTGTGGCAGTTGCCTTATTTTATGTGGTAAATTTGTTTGGATTAAAAACAAGCAGCCGTACTTTAAATGTGCTGATTGTAATTAAAATAGGACTGGTGGTATTACTGATCGCCAGCATCTTTAAAGGTGTGATAATTGAGCCGCATGGGTATGAAATAAATTCTCCCGTTTTTACATTGTCCGATAAATCGGCTTTGTCATTGTTTTTAATCTCATTAATTCCCGTTTGTTTTTCCTACGGCGGATATCAGCAGTCAATTAATTTTGGGTCAGAGGTAAAGAGTACAAAAATTTTACCCAAAGGCATCATCATTGGAATCACCATTGTGGTGGTACTTTATTTGTTGATTAACTATTCTTATACTCAAGTTATTGGATACGATAAAATGAAAAACGCAAGCGCCATTGGATCGCTGTTGTGCGAAGCATGGTTTGGTAAAGCCGGCGGTAAAGTGTTTGATGCCTTGATGTTTTTAAGTGTACTGGCTTATGTACATATTTTGCTGATGAGTAACCCAAGGGTAATGTTTGCGATGAGTGTTGATAAAGTTTTTCCTAAAATATTCTCTTATCGTAGTCCTAAAAGCCAGGCACTTGTGGCAGGCCTTACCACTTTCGCATTGATTACCATTGTCATCACTTTTTTTGGTAAAGGCGTTGATAATATTTTAAACTTTACCATGTTTTTAGACAGTATTGGAATGAGTACATCTGCCGCTACTATTTTTATCTTAAGAAAACGAAAGCAAAACCAGCAAATGGTTACCGGCACCTGGAACAGGTTTACACCGCTCTTTGCAGGTTTCTTTGTATTCAGTTATTTTATGGTGGCTGTGGGGGTAGTGATAAAAAATCTGGATGCCGCTTTAATCGGTATAGGATTGCTGGCATTGCTACTGGGCATTTATTATATTTTCTATTTTAAAAAAGCGAATGCAACTGAAGAATAGTTGCACAAATTAAATAGTATATCTAAATTTGAAAAGCTGAAAGAATGGATATTAGCTGAACCTAAAGAGTTTATTTACGATGAGTTGAAAACCTTATTGACCGGAATGGGGTACGTAGAATCAAATAAGGGGAAGACATCTGGTTTAAGAGTTGCTTTTTTAAACCCGGAACCGCACATATTTTACGCATTCATAAACCACATCCAAGAAATATTATCAAGCAATATGCACTGCGGTTAATTATTGAAGAATTAAAAAGCCAGCATAAATTATGACATCGAATATTTTAGAATACAAGGATGTTATCGGATTTGTAAATTACTCAGATGAAGATGAGTGCTTTTATGGGAAGATTGAAGGCTTCAATGACCTGGTAACATTTGAGGGGTACTCCGTAAAGGAGTTAAAAAAGGCCTTCAAAGATGCCGTAGAAGATTACATTGAACTTTGCAAGGAACAAAGTAAGGAACCTTATAAATCAGTGAAAGGATCTTTTAATGTCCGCATTGAGCCAAAACTTTATTACTCCGCTATCTTTACAGCATTCAAAAAGGGTATCTCATTGAATCAATTTGTAGCAGAGGCGATAAAAAATAATGTAGATAAAAAATTACTTAACCATTCCTAATGGACATCTCTTACATCATCAACGAACTGGCCGAAGACCGGGAAAATTATTTCAATGCCATTGCACCGCCAATAATACAAAGCAGCAACTTTGCTTTTAAAACAGTGGATGAAATGCGCCATGCATTTGCAGATGAATACTCAACTTATTTGTATAGCCGCGGACTAAACCCTACTGTTGATATTCTCCGGACAAAATTAGCGGCGCTGGACAATGCAGAAGATTGCCTGGTGTTTAACAGCGGTGCAGCAGCCATCTTTGCGGCGGTACTGGCCAATGTAAAATCGGGCGATCACATTGTGTCGGTTAACAAACCTTATACCTGGGCGCAAAAAATGTTCAATGATATTTTACCCCGCTTTGGCGTTACAACTACGTATATCGACGGACGTGATATAGAAAATTTTGAACGTGCCATATTGCCCCATACCACCGTTATTTATTTGGAAAGTCCGAACAGTTGGGATTTTGCTATTCAGGACTTGAAAGCTGTAGCTGAATTGGCCAAAGCGGAAGACATAGTGACCATTATTGACAATAGTTATTGCACGCCCATTTATCAAAGGCCATTGGATTATGGTATTGATCTCACATTGCAATCCGGCACCAAATATATTGGCGGACATAGCGACACCGTAGCAGGTGTTTTGAGTGGCAGCCGGGCAATGATCAAGCGGATATTCAATTCGGAGTATATGAATATTGGCAGCGGGATTTCGCCATTCAATGCATGGTTGCTCATTCGTGGCTTGCGTACCTTGCCCATGCGCCTGGAGCGAATAACGAAAACAACTCACCAGGTAATCAATTACCTGAAACAGCACGAAAAAGTAGAAGCTGTTTTATTTCCCCTGGATGAAAGCTTTCCTCAATACCAGTTGGCAAAACAACAAATGCAGGGCGCCTGCGGATTGCTTACATTTATTATAAAGGCCGATACCGTTCAGGAAATTGAAAAATTCTGTAACAGTCTGCAACATATTTTAATGGCGGTAAGTTGGGGCGGTCACGAAAGTCTGGTGATCCCTAAATGTGCCGGTATGCCTGCTGAGGAATTTGATGCACTCAATAAAGAACATCGCATGATCCGGTTTTATGTTGGGTTGGAAGAGGCAGATTACATTATTAAAGATTTGGAGCAGGGTTTTGATAGAATGGGTTGAAATTGCATTGGAGGAAAATGTTTAATGCTTACACGATCGTCAAATTATAAATCCCCTGTAGTGGCAAATCAATCGCAAGTATTTTTAGCGGCACCAAATCTTCCGGCTTGTTGTAAATAGCAGATTGCCATTCTCCTTTGTCATCTTTGCTAAAGCAATTCACATACATCAGTTCCGGTTCTACCAACAGATAATATTCCAGTGTTTCAACTTTTTGGTATTGGATAAACTTGTCAATCGTATCGTATTTGCGGGTACTGTTACTCAACACTTCAATAATCAAAACAGGAAACTGCTTGATGTACTTGTTTTGTAAATCAACCGCATGATTGGTGATAAAAACGTCCGGATAAGTGTAATAATCTTCACCCTGAATCTTTACTTTCACCTGTTCAAAATAGATTTTATTATTTGAGCCGGATAAAAGTTTTCGTAATAAAAAATACAAGTTTCCGACCATTTCATTGTGTGTATCTGAATTTCCTGACATATCATATAATTGACCGTTAATAAATTCATGTCTTATATCACTGGTTTCATCTAATTGGATGTATTCATCCACCGTATAAATTTTATCATCTATTGCTGGTATCATAAAATACTATTTAACCAAATTTACAATTTTATCTGGCATATTCAATTACCTACAACAGCAAGTTTACATTTAAAATTTTGAGTATGTAAATAAAGGATATACTTAATGGTGATTGGGGCGGCACTTCCGGTTGTAGCGCTGTTAACAAAACATAAGGATTGCAAAGTAGGTTGGCTACCACACTAGGTTGATCGCTTGAATGAAAGATTTCAGTCGTAATCTAACCAAAATCCGACTTATCCAGATAACGCCTGCAATTTATAAAGTTCATTTTACCGCCTACCCGCCCATTTACCAATATATTTGCCGCTTATAAAATTGAAGGGCCTTCTTTACAAAAGGATGTTATATTTTTGAAGAATGCGATATCTAAGTTATACCCTTATAGCCATCATTGCATTATGCAATTCTATAACTGCCCAGGAAAAATGGGATTTGAGAAAATGTGTTGATTATGCCATTAGTAATGGTTTCACCATAAAGCAGGCCGAACTGCAAACCAAACTGGCTGATATACAATACAACCAAAGCAAACTTTCACAATTACCCGCTCTAAATGCAGGCAACAGTTATGGCGTAAGTTTCGGTCTTAGGGAAAATCCAACTACTGGTATTTTCGAAAATCAGCGGTTTTTCAATCTCGGGCTTAATCTACAAAGCAGCGCCAGTATTTTTAACTGGTATAGTAGAAAAAATACCATTGCTGCCAATCAGTTTGAAATGCTTGCAGCACGAGCAGCCGTTGAGAAACAAAAAAACGACCTGTCATTGCTGGTTGCCAACAACTACTTAGCGATATTATTAGCGAAAGAACAGGAGAACATCGCAAGAGTGCAATTGCAACAGTCCGTTGCCCAATATACCAATACCCGAAAGTTGGTAGATGCCGGTGCACTGCCCGAATTAAATGCCGCAGAACTGGAAGCACAGGTAGCAAGGGATACATCCAGTGTAATATCTGCAAAAGGAAATGTGCAACAGGCCATCCTTAATTTAAAAGCCAATTTAAACCTGGATGCTGCCGCTGAATTTGATGTGGCCATTCCTCCGGTTGAAATGATACCCATCGATCCGATTGCCGACTTGCAACCAGAAGCGGTATTTGCCTTAGCCGTAAAGAATTTGCCCCAGCAACAAGTGAATAATTTGAAGTACAAGGCTGGCGAAAAAAATCTACTGTCTTCCAAAGGCGCCATGAAGCCCAATATTGGTGCATTTGGTAATATTGGAACCAATTACGTGTACTTTAAAACCCCGATTTACAACAGAATACTAACTGGTGCAACTACCCCAACCGGGTTAACTGTAAATACCGGTACTGTAAATTTTCCCGTATTATCACCGGTAACAAAGCAAGGCGATATTTCCGGGTACATTAAACCCAATGGACTGGGTTCACAAATCTCGAAAAACCTGGGGCAAAATATTGGGTTGAATATAAGTGTGCCAATTTTTAATGGCAGCAGTCTACGTAGCAATTACGAGCGCTCAAAAGTAAATTTGCAAAGCCTTTCATTACAAAAGGACATCGATAACCAAAAAATTAAGCAGGACATTTACCTGGCTTATAACTCTGCGATCGTTTCACTGGAGAAATTTAATGCCAGTAAAAAGTCGGTAGAAACTTCGCAACGTAGCTATGACTTTGCAAAAAAACGGTATGAGGTGGGTATGTTACCAACGCTTGATTTAATTACCAATCAGAATAATTTATTCAGGGCAAAACTGGAAATGGTTTCCAACCAGTTCGATTATGTTTTTAAAATGAAGGTGCTGGAGTTTTATAGAGGTTTGGGAATAAAGTTATAGAACTGTAGCCTCTAATCCCACAGAGTAGCAGACTGGAAGCATAAAATCCAGCGTGTTTTTTTAGGGATAGCTTAAATGGTGTAGTAATACAACAAATGCAGATTCAGTTGTTTTTAAAAGTGGATGATGCATAGGAAAATAGCTAATGGAGAGGATGAATTTTAAATACTGCGAATCTCAGTTTTTAAAGAATGCAGTTATCATAATTTTTAAAGCAGCCGGGTTTTTACCAATGAGTGGTTGCCGGTATAAAAGTAACAGACGATCAACAAGAAATAATAAACTGAGTATATGAGCAAGACTGTAAAATGGGTTTTAATAGGATTGGTACTTGTGTTGGCCACATTGGGGGTATTAAAAGCCACGGGCGTATTTGGCGGAAAAGAGGGAACGAAGGTAACTGCCGAAAAAGCGCAGAAACGCACCATTATAGAAATTGTAAATGCAAGTGGAAAAATTTTTCCGGAGATAGAAGTAAAAGTAAGTCCGGATATTAGTGGCGAAATTACCGAGCTAACCGTACAGGAAGGCGACAGTGTAAAAAAAGGCCAGATTGTGGCCCGTATATATGCAGACATTTACAGCATACAAGCCAACCAGGCAGCTAGTGGTGTAGCGCAAAGCCAGGCACAGGTTGCCAATTCACAGGCCGCTTTAGACGCACTGAAAGCTCAACTGGACCAGTCGCAAAAGACGTACACCATGCAAAAGCAATTGTTTGATGATAAAGTGATTAGCCGGAATGAATTTAATTTGGCGGAGGCGAATTACAAAAGTGCCCAGGCCAATCTCAATGCTGCAAAGCAGGGCATTCGGGGCGGCATGGCTGCGGTTCAAAGCGCACAAGCCAACCTTGCTAAAGCAAATAAGGATCTCAGCAGAACGGCAGTGCTGGCGCCAATGGATGGCGTAGTTAGTTTGTTAAGTGTAAAAAAGGGAGAACGGGTGGTGGGAAGTAACCTGATGAGCGGAACCGAAATGCTTCGCATAGCGGATATGTCTAAAATTGAAATCAGGGTAGACGTTAGCGAAAGTGATATCTCAAAAGTACATTTAGGCGACAGTGCCATAGTAACCGTAGATGCTTATAGTGATCGTAAATTTAAAGGGATGGTAACACAAATAGCAAGCAGCAATAATGGAGCGGCCTCACAATCAGCACTTGCAAATACCAGTACAGATGTAACCAATTACAAAGTATATGTTCGCTTATTGCCAGATAGCTATGCTGATTTGCTGGGAAAACAGCGGGCTTACCCATTCAGGCCGGGAATGAGTGCCAGCGCAGATATACAAACCAAAACCCACATCAATGTTTTAAGCGTACCTATCAATGCCGTTACCACCAGGGATATCAATGATAGTATCGATGTAAAAAAAGAAAGTCCAAAAAAAGAAGATGAGATGATAGCCAAAACAGAAGCTTCTGTAGGTGATTTGGAAGTGGTGGTATTTTTGGTGGACAAAGAAGGAATTGTAAAAAAGGTAAAGGTAAAAACTGCTATCCAGGATATAAATTACATCGAAATTACCGAAGGACTAAAAGAGGGCGATGATGTTATATCAGGTCCTTATGATGTAGTAAGCAAGCTTTTAAAGGTAAAGGATAAAGTGAAGGTAGTAGATAAGAAAGATTTGTTTGACAAGAAGAAATAGCAAACTGGAATAATAAATTTTGAACATCAACTTTTCAATTATTGAAAAGTTGTTGTTGTTTTAAGAAGCGCTGCTGTAATAAATGACCACAGCCAATTTACCAACCATTCAAACCATCATCTATAGAAATATTGCGGATCAATAAAAGTTAATGCTATTGCAGTAATGGCATCAACCGAAAAGTGTTAGATTTACTTCAGCATTTAACGGTTGCTCAATTAATTTTCAAACAATTCGCAGTAGTGCCTCGTTTCATTCAATTCAATATCCCATCTTTGGCAGCAAGCAAAACCATCGCAAACATTACAACGCAGTCAATTGAATAAATAACAAAGGATGAAAAGAATATTTACCAGATGCCATTTTTTTTTACTGGTTTTATTATTTAGTACCGGTAGCATTTTTTCACAAAACGCCGTATTGATAAATTTCGGCAGTAACAACTGTTACAATACCGTCAACCCGTCTTTTTCGTTGATCAATAATCCTTTAGGCGCTTCGCCATCAGTGTTGGCAGGTTGCGGCCTCACTGCTCAATTGCCTAATTTTTTCTCCGTTTTTATTGCCTACAATCCACTCAATAATAAAATATATGTGGCCGATGTACGAAGTGGTATTGATACAAAAATATGGGTAATGGATATGGGACTTCCATCCAATATCGCCTGCCCGGTAATACCCGTGGCACCCACTTATTCGTACAGTTATGTAAGCAATAATTTTGAGTTTGATAATAATGGTGACCTTTGGTCGTTCTCAAATTATAATGTTACCACCGGCCAATGTAAAATGGATAAGTTTGATGTAGCTACCGGCAACGTAATCAATACAAGGGTCCTACAATTTCCGGCTGGCAATTTTCCCACAAGTATCAACAGTGGCGATCTTACCATTTTACCCAATGGCCGTATGTTTGCAACACTGGGTGATCAACCTTCAAGGCTTTACGAAATAAATAATTATAGCAGCACCAGTAGCAATGCTACTGCTACTTATTTACAAACTTTACCCAACGACTGCTACGGCATCGCTTACCTGAACGGACAGTTGGAACTTACCGGTATTGCTTTTCCAGGCAACTGTTATTATTTTGACTACAATATCACCACCAATACATTGGGTTTACAAAAGCCCTTTCAGATAGGGCAAGGGCCCATTGATAATTCAAGCTTAACACCATCGCTGGGTGTTACCAAACTTTTGGTAAACACCGTTAAAGTAAATAATAATACAGCCGATCTTACCTACGAAGTGTATGTAAAAAACATAGGTAATGTAATCATCAACGAACTCAATGTAGCAGATGATCTTGGGGCTATATTTGGCCCGGGAAATGTATCCAATGTAAGCACCGCTTTTGTTGCAGGTGCCAATATGGGAGCACTTACTTTGAATCCATTTTATAATGGCACTACTAATATTTCTATGCTGAATGCCGGGCAGAAATTACCCAACGAGACACTGGGTAATACCGACTATTATTTTAAGTTACTTATAAAATGCAGGGTCACCAACCTGAGTGCAGCCACCATTTATTTAAACTCCGCCATTGCCCGTGGCACCATTGGCAACGCCGGCAATAGCAGCCTCATTAACATTGCAGATTCTTCTAATAATGGCACCGCAGCAGTTGTTGATCCAAATAACAATGGCAATGCTGGCGAGGTTGGAGAAAATATTCCAACCCCATTTGTTTTGGGAACGCTGCCAGTAAACTTTATCAATATAGGTGCTATCTTAACCAATAATAACAGTGCTGTTGTAAAATGGAAAATAGCCACACCCACCATCAATGCGAAAAAGTTTGAAGTGGAATTCAGCACCGATGGCATCAAATGGACTACGATAGCAACAATCAATATCGTCAATCCCACACTGGCAGATTATCAGTTTAGTCACCTTCCAGTACCAGTTGGCAACTTGTATTACAGGATTAAACAAACAGACCATGATGGAGTGTATGTTTATAGCAGAATTGTATTGTTGCAACCGAAGGCAACGCAAAAGAATTTTATTGTTTTACCAAATCCTGCCAACCGTTTTATACAGGTATCAGCACCTGTTGATATAAATGGAAAAGTACAAATTGAATTGTTTGATGCTGCCGGAAGAAAAATTTATTCAAAACCAATCACACAGCCAACAACGGAAATCAATACCAGCAATTTAGCAAACGGAACCTATTTGTTGAAAATAATTCACAACGAAGTGGGTAATACCAGAAAGATTTTGATTGTGCATTAGCGGCATATTTCAACACTTTAGAATATAAGATGTGGCATTGTTTTTAAGAATTTTGGTCCGGGCTGAAGTACAGGTGGCATCATCGTTGCATCGCCCTCTTGTACTTTATACCTTTACGGAACAACTATTCGTAACCATTCACCATCCGTCTTCGGATGATACAATTTTTAAGCAAACAGCCGCTAAGCAAAAAGTGCCTCTGCAATAGCAACACTCTCCGGTTTGCCAACATCTACTAAAAGATCACCGGTATGATCATAACCAAGTATTACATGATCAGCAGCCAGATCAAGGTAAGTATCCATGATAGAAAATTTGCCGGTTTGTTTGACTAAATCAAATATTTCGGGCTCGTAAATTACCACACAACTGTATGCTTTTTCTACAAGCTGGTTTTTTCGCTCATCGTTTTCTGCAAA
>JBBQKO010000096.1:0-14475 GCA_038327005.1 Chitinophagales bacterium
CAATACCGATTTTAAGCCTCGCTTTTTAAGACGTTATTTAAATTTGGATGAACAAATAACCGGAGCCATCAAACAATATATCGGCGATGTAAAAAGCAAGGACTTTCCGAACGAACAGGAACAGTATTAACGCTGCCATAGACAAATCAAGTTAGTGTGTTTTGAATTTGTACTCAATGAGTAAAGCAGGATTTGTATGCATCAGGTACACCTCCTTTTTAGCATTAGCAAAGAATATATTCATCCTGCATTGAAACCGTTTTTGGCAGATTTGTATTCCCTTTAAAATTTTATTGATAAAGGAAAAGATTGAATGAATGATTCTATCTTTTCTCACAAAGCTTTGCCAATCTAACTATGCGGCCTTTTACGAAGCATGCTAAATATTTACCGAATCCACTTTCCAAAAAAAAACGGCATGTTGCAGAAATGAGTATGAAGTGTTAACCATCATTAAAATCCTCCCTAAAAAACAATACTAAATAGTTTTAATAAAATGTCGGATATACATTGCTACCCTGCCTGTATTGACCAGTCATATTTAAAAACTTACAATTTTGACACAGGGAATTTGTAAAAGTGCAGGTTCCTTATATTTGCACTTTTAAAAAATAGTATGAAAAAAATTCTAGGTGGTTTTCTCCTTCTGGTAAGCTCCGATGCTTACTCACAAAACTCGTTGGATCTTGACCCGGTTACCATTACAACAACAAGGCAGCCGCAAAAGATAAGCGAAACTGGCAGAAGCATTACGGTGATTGATGGTAAACTGTTTCAACAGTTACCGGTCAATTCTATTGACGAGTTATTAAAGTATGTGCCGGGTGTAGAGATCCAGTCGAGAGGACCAATGGGTGCACAAAGTGATATCGTGATGCGTGGAGGTACTTTTCAACAGGTGTTGGTTTTGCTGGATGGCATCAAGTTAAACGATCCGATAACAGGACACTTTTCATCCTACATCCCCGTAGCTCCCTTCGAAATTGAGCGCATCGAAGTGCTGCGTGGCCCTGCTGCCGCCATTTATGGTGCTGAAGCAGTTGGTGGTGTCATCAATATTATCACCAAAACTTTTAGCCAATATAGCATAGAAAAAAAGAAAAGTGCCAGTATCGGAATGGCAGTGGGAGAATATCGATTTGTAAATGCCGATGCAGGATTTAGAACGACTAGTCCTAAAGTAAATGCTGCTGTAGGTTTGTTAAGTAATAATACAACGGGACAATTATTAAGTGACAATAACAGGGGCTATTTGTACAATCACACCCTTGGTGGCTCTATTGCTTTTGCTTTAAAAAATAACTGGCAGTTATCGGTTAGATCCAGTATTGACAGGAGGGATTTTGCTGCACAAAATTTTTATACCCGTTTTAAAAGTGATACTGCTACGGAAAAAGTAAACACCTGGTGGAACCAGTTACAATTAAAAAAACAATCCGAACAATACACACAGCAGTTTGATGTAATGTATAAAGAAACGAGTGATTATTACCTTTACAATGCTTCTTCCATTGCGAATGAAAACAGATCAAAGCATTTGATTGCCCAGTATCTTCGCTCTCAAAAAATAGATGACCATGTCAATATTAGCATAGGCGCCCAATTAGACCGAAGGGCAATTGCTTCCAATGACCGGGGCAATCATGCCACCCACCATGGAGCCATTTTTGGTTCGGTATTATACAACAAAAATAAATTCAACATAACCCCCGGTTTACGGCTCGATTGGGATGAGAACTATGGAATAGCAATTTTGCCACAGTTAAATACCTCGTATAACCTGAGCAAAATTACGTTTCGTGCAAATGCAGGCCGGGCGATACGTAGCGCCGATTTCACCGAGCGTTACAATAATTATAATAAAGCCATCGTAAGAGGCGGTAGCATCGGAAACCCTGATCTGCTTACCGAAAACTCATGGAGTTATGAAGCAGGACTGGATGTATTTGCAGTTAAGAATTTTAAAGCATCCGCAAGTGCTTTTTACCGCGATCAAAATGATGTGATCGACTTTGTAACCACCCCCTACTCCGCTATGCCACGAAAAGAGAACCTGGTACCTGGCGGTATTTATGCACTGGCAAAAAATATAAAAGCGGTTCAAACACGTGGTGTAGAAATGGAACTTACTTATAAAAAATCCTTTACAAAAAGCCGGAACCTTTTGATTAATGCAGGGATAACATTTCTAAAATCTGCGAGCAGTGATTCGATTCCCTCTTTCTATATTATCTCACATGCCAAAACACTCCTGCAGCTTACTTCCATTTATAGTTTTAAAAACTTCACCATTTCGTTTAGCATGATTTATAAAGACAGGGCACCAATGGAGGTTACTGCCATCAATGCGGTAATCTCTGAAAATTATTTCTTAATGAATGCCAGGGTAGGCTACACGATTGCCAGGCGGGTAAAATTATTTATTACAACCAATAACATCACCGATATTGAATACAGCGATTTGTTGGGTAGTAAAATGCCACGCAGGTGGACAACCGGTGGTGTTTCTTTAATGCTATAATCAACACCGATTTCTCTTTTACTTTACCATTTCTATTAAAGCAACATTTTGATGCGAATTTGTTTGGCAGCATCATTTCGTAACTTGCACCTAAAACCAGTTATATGAATTTTCTTTCAAGCCTGCAGATACAGGCAAAAAACAAAGGCGTTTCCACCGGTACAAAATGGATCGCTTCCAAAGGAGCCAACATTGCCTCCTACTCTCCTGTAGATGGACAGTTGATTGCATCCGTAAAATCATGCGATAAAACTACTTACGACACCGTAATCGAAAAGGCACAGGAAGCTTTTATAGAATGGCGTAGCTGGCCGGCTCCAAAAAGAGGCGATGTAGTAAGACAAATCGGCGAAGAATTAAGAGCCAATAAACAAGCGCTTGGCACACTCGTAAGTTACGAAATGGGTAAAAGCTTACAGGAAGGCTTAGGCGAAGTACAGGAGATGATTGACATCTGTGATTTTGCAGTCGGCTTGTCACGCCAGTTGCACGGACTCACTATGCACAGTGAAAGACCGGGGCACAGAATGTACGAACAATACCATCCGTTGGGAATTGTAGGCATCATTTCAGCCTTTAACTTTCCGGTAGCAGTATGGAGCTGGAATACTATGCTGGCATGGGTTTGTGGCAATGTATGTGTTTGGAAGCCAAGCGAAAAAGCACCGCTTTGTGGTATTGCCTGCCAGCAGATTACTGCGAAGGTTTTTAAAAAGAACAATGTACCGGAAGGTGTGAATAATTTAATTACCGGCGGCCGTGAAGTGGGCGAATGGATGAGTGCGGATACAAGGATACCATTGATGTCTGCTACTGGTAGTACCCGTATGGGAAAGGCATTGGCAGCCGCTGTGGCCCAACGGCTGGGTAAAAGTTTGCTTGAATTGGGTGGCAATAATGCCATCATCATTACCCCAAATGCCGACCTCGACATGGCGTTGATTGGTGCAGCGTTTGGTGCGGTTGGTACGGCTGGTCAGCGCTGCACGTCTACCCGCAGATTGATCATTCATGAAAAAGTGTACAATAAATTCAAAGAGAAACTGGTCAATGCTTACCAGCAATTAAAAATTGGTGATCCCTTAAATGAAAAAAATCACGTAGGTCCGTTGATTGATACCGATGCAGTAGGTATGTACCTGGATGCTATCGAAAAATGCAAAGCCGAAGGCGGCAACTTTATTGTGGAAGGTGGTGTACTGAAAGGCAAGGGCTACGAAAGTGGCTGTTATGTAAAACCTTGCATAGCAGAAGCGAAAAACAGTTTTGCCATCGTACAGCACGAAACCTTTGCGCCCATTTTATACATCATGAAATACAAAACGCTGGACGAAGCCATTGCCCTGCAAAATGGGGTGCCACAAGGTTTATCCTCTGCCATCATGACGAACAACCTAAGAGAGGCAGAACAATTTTTATCACAGGCGGGCAGCGATTGCGGTATTGCCAATGTAAACATCGGTACCTCCGGTGCAGAAATAGGCGGCGCATTTGGCGGTGAAAAAGAAACCGGCGGCGGAAGAGAAAGCGGCAGCGATGCCTGGAAAGTGTACATGCGCAGGCAAACGAACACCATCAATTATACCGATAAATTACCACTGGCACAGGGGATAAAGTTTGATTTGTAATCAGCAAAAATAATAGCGTTTACATATTTTTAAAAAGATGTAAACGCTATTATTTTGTGATAAAAATTTCTCTCTTTAAAAATGCCTGTCAATAAAAATACACCGCTGTTTTTGAGTTTGATAAGATTTATCGCATTTACAATAAAACCAATAACAGGGAATTACTTTTTCGTACCGACGAAAATTACTACTATTTTCTCCGGCAATATAACCAATATATTTCGCCATTCGTTGAAACTTATGCCTGGAATTTGTTACCCAATCACTTTCATTTTATAATAAGAATAAAGCCTGAAGCTGCAATTACATCCTTTCTTACAGCATTAGCGATTGAAAACCGAACCAAAACCGAACAACATTTTTTATCAGATCAGGATATCAACAAACTGATTGAAATGACTTTTAAAAGGTTTTTCATCTCCTACGCAATGGCTTTTAATTTAATGTTTAAAAGAACCGGAAACTTGTTTTACCGAACATTTAACCGGGTAGAAATTTCGAAAGACAGCCATTTTGCCCACGCACTTGTGTATGTTCATGCCAATGCCTTAAAACATAAATTGGTAAAAGAATTTACATCCTACCCTTGGTCATCTTACCACAGTATTATTAGCGATAAACCAACTAAACTGCTCCGTGATGAATTGATAGAATGGTTTGGCAGCAAAGCGTTATTCATAAAAATCCGCAAAGACATGTCAGATTATTACTACGACTTTCCGGGAGCAATAGAAGATGATGATTAACAGATATAGAGTTTACATCTTTTTAAAATAATGTAAACTTTATATTTTTACTGCCACTAACATGTCTACCGCAGTATGCAAAAAATCGTATGGTTATAAACCTTTTTCGAAATCTGCGGCAATCGGATATCATGCTCATGTAAACTTGAAAATCCCAGCCCCCTTCTAAACAGACGATTTTAAATACTCTCATCCCCTCATGATTTTAAACTTCTTTTCTGTATATTGCACGAAATTTAGAAATATCAATTTATCCACTACCATACCGCATTTCCTCAGCAGCAATCTTGATTTGCTGAATCACTAAGTTCAACTCTTAGCCACGTTGTTATTCTAACTGGCAATTCATTCAATCTTATTTTAAGTAATATTTGAAAGGCACTCCACTTTCAACCATCTAACAATCTATCAATTCAATAATTTAACAATAAAACCATGCATACAACCATAGCATTATCCGCCAATACTCAGCAATACATCGATCTGGAAGAAAAATATGGAGCCCACAACTACCATCCTTTACCGGTAGTGCTTGAACGGGGCGAAGGCGTTTTTGTTTGGGATGTGGATGGCAAACGCTACTACGATTTTTTAAGTGGTTACTCCGCAGTTAACCAGGGACATTGTCATCCCAAAATCATTGCAGCGCTTACTGAACAGGCGCAAAAACTTACTTTAACCAGCAGGGCATTTCACAGCAATTTGCTGGGAGAATATGAAAAATATATCACGGAATATTTTGAATACGACAAAGTATTGCCGATGAATACAGGTGTTGAAGGCGGCGAAACAGCCATCAAACTTGCACGCAGGTGGGGCTATAAAGTAAAAGGCATTCCAGATAACGAGGCCAAAATAATTTTTGCAGCAGGTAATTTTTGGGGCAGAACCCTGGCGGCCATCTCCTCCTCTACTGACGCCAGCAGCTATGACCAGTTTGGTCCGTTTATGCCTGGTTTCGAAATCGTTCCTTACAATGATCTCATTGCCTTGGAAGCGGCCTTTCAGGATAAAAATGTAGCTGCATTTATGTTTGAACCCATACAGGGAGAAGCAGGCGTGGTTGTGCCGGATGAGGGATATTTAACCGAGATCCGAAACCTTTGCACCCAATACAATGTACTGATGATTGCAGATGAAATACAAACCGGTCTTGCCCGTACCGGTAAAATGCTAGCCTGCGATCATGAAAATGTAAGACCGGATATATTGATCCTGGGCAAGGCATTGAGTGGCGGCGTTTTACCCGTAAGTGCGGTGCTAGCAGATGATACAGTTATGATGACCATAAAGCCCGGAGAGCATGGCAGTACTTACGGAGGCAATCCGTTGGCTTGTGCCGTTGCCATGGCAGCATTGCAGGTTTTGAAGGATGAAAGGATGGCAGAAAATGCAGCAGCGATGGGGAAATTATTGCGCAACGAAATACGCAAACTGAATTCACCTTTTGTTGAATTGGTAAGAGGAAAAGGTTTACTGAATGCCATTGTAATCAAACACAGCAACTCGGAAGCCGCCTGGGATTTATGCCTTACATTAAAAGAAAACGGACTATTGGCCAAACCAACGCATGGTGATAAGATTCGATTTGCACCTCCGTTGTCAATCACCAAAGAACAGGTAATGGAATGCGTTGGTATCATTGAAAAAAGTTTGGCAACATTGTAAACTTTATTATTCAACATAGCGTTAGATTAGGTGTGAATGGTGAATAGTGAATATTCAATGATAAATGGTGAAATATGACCATTTACAAACTGAACTATGATTTAATTCTTATTGCAGCAATAAGAAAAGGGTCGCCAGAGTCTTGCAACATTACATTATACATTAAAATTGTCAGCCGGTATTCAACAAATGCCGGCTGAATTATTTACATAATATTAACTTCGCCTGATAATTAAATTTATGGATACGCACCTGCATCACGATCACGTAGAATCGCATTTGGAAAGCACTGATTTTTTAAGGGATATTGTAATTGGCATGAGTGACGGACTCACCGTTCCTTTTGCGTTGGCAGCCGGTTTAAGCGGAGCTGTTTCAAGTAGTAATATCATCGTAATAGCAGGTATTGCAGAAATTTGTGCAGGCAGCATCGCCATGGGACTTGGTGGTTATTTGTCTGGCAAAACCGAACAGGATCATTACAACAGCGAAATAAAAAGAGAGTATGTTGAAATAGAAAATCTGCGGGAAGTTGAGATCAAGGAAACCAAAGAATTTTTTGCAAATATTGGTTTAAGCGAGCAGGTACAGGAACTTGCCACCGAAGAAATTTCAAAAGATAAAGACCGCTGGGTCCATTTTATGATGAAGTATGAATTGGGCCTTGAGAAACCCGATCCAAAAAGAGCAACCAAAAGTGCCCTCAATATTGGGCTATCTTATATTGCGGGTGGAATCATTCCATTAAGTCCTTATTTTTTCATTGCAGATTCTGTGGAAGCATTGGAAGTTTCTGCGGTGGCTACTTTAATTTGCCTTTTTATATTTGGATTTTTCAAAAGTAAAATGACCGGCATCAATCCCTGGAAGGGCGCCTTGCAAGTGATGCTGATCGGTGCAATGGCAGCAGCAGCAGCCTTTGGCGTAGCTAAGTTGTTTGAAGCTAAAATGTAAACAACGAACGCAGTATGCTGACCATTACAAATTTTCAAAAAAAATACGGGACCAGCACGGAGCCTGTTTTATCCATCCATAATTGTAAAATAGAAAAAGGAATTTACTGGATTAAAGGAGCTAATGGTACGGGCAAAACTTCCTTACTGAAATCAATCGCCGGACTCATTCCTTTTGAAGGCAGCATTGCAGTAGATGGTTGTGATATAAACCACAATAGGATGGCCTATCTGCAACAAGTGAATTATGCAGAAGCCGAACCGCAGTACCCACTTTTTTTAAGCGGTAAAGAGTTGATTGATTTTTACCGGTCAACCAAAAAAGGCAATTTCCCCGATTCATTGCTAAGCAATCTGGGGGTAGAAAAATTTATGCACCAGAAAACCTCCACCTATTCGAGTGGTATGCTTAAAAAATTATCGCTGGTCCTGGCATTTATTGGCAACCCAACCCTGATATTATTGGATGAACCATTGATTGCACTGGATGTAGCGGCAGTAGATGTTTTACAAGCCGAAATCAGGCAATATCACCAGGCAGATGTATCTTTTATCATAACTTCCCATCAATTGTTTAACAACGAACTGATCAGGGGTACCACCAATTTATTGCTACAGGAAAAATCACTTCAGCAGGAAACGATATGAAAACAATTGCCGGCATTTTACTAAAAGTATGGGTGAAGCAGTTTTACATCATCAATGCCGGTTTTTTATTTTTTGTCTTCTTCTTTTTTTTCGGAATGGTAAATGGTGGCCAGCTAATTTCCTATCATATCTCGTTGATTCAAGCCATGCTCAGTTCTCCGGTGTTTATGGCAGTTGTTTTATTTGCCTGGCTTTGCTACAATATCAAGTGCATCCTGTTTTTTACTACTTCCATTAAAGCACAGGATAGTAGTTACATTTACACCTTAGGCATTTTGCCTGCTGCCAAACAATGGGAGTTATACCTGTTGGCGGTTTCATTGGTTTATATGCCGGTACTGATCTATTCGTTTTTTATTATTTGCCTGGCTATCCAGCAATCGATGTTTGGCAATGCAGCGCTGGTAGCCACTTACCAGCTTTTAATGATAGCAACCGGTGCATGGATGCTTCATTATACCATTAACAAAAACACCTCCATTACAACCATAGAAAAAATAACTACTGCAGTCAATTCCGCTTTCAAAATAAACCTTGGCTATAGTGGGTTTTTATTCGGGTATATTTTAGACACCAGGAAAATAGCCTTTGCGATGGTGAAGGTATTTTCGATCCTGATGCTGTCTATTTCTTTTGTAATAAACGGAGATCATTTTGATGAAGACCTGTTTGGCATATTCTACCTGTTGGTTTTTGTAGCTCATGCAACACTTGTTTTTTATCTGGTTGAATTTTCGGAAACGAAATTAGCCTTTAACCGAAACTTGCCAATAGCATGGTATAAAGTGGCAGCGATGTATTGCTTCACCTATAGCATTTTCCTTTTGCCGGAGCTGGCATTTATGCTTGTAAACAACCATGGCAATTTACCGGAAGCCAGTATCGTCCTGCTTTACTTCACCACGGTTGCTACCCTGTTTTTATGCACGGGTTATTTGTATGGGTGCGGACTAAATATGGAAAGCTATCTTTTCCTGGTGTTCATCACGTTTATAATGATTTTCTTTTTACAAAAAACAGGACTCAGGCTTTTAACACTTTCAGGAATTTTGTTGGCCGCAACTGTAGTATTTAAAAGTTATTATCATTCCTTTGAACGGGAATAATGAAGTCGATTTTTTCACAGAAAATTTGATAATGGTTAAGCCAACAAACCTAACGTCAAAACAATTTGCAGATAGGATTACATTTATACAGACGAGCAACCTTACACTAACGCTTACAGTTACCTGTTTTTTCTTTTATGTAATAGGATTTGTAGTTTTTGGATTTTGGGTCCATGCATCCTTCAAGGTTGAGGATCTTTATATTTTTGAAATCCACTTCCTGCCCCTCACTTTGTAAGGCAATAAATCCTTCCTTCAGCAGCTTGCCATCCTGCTTAATGGCAGGGTCATAATTTTCTACTACGCCGCCTCCTATCTGCGGTTTGCTATATTGCAAAACGGTATCGCCATTAATGATATGTGTAATGAGCGAATCTCCCAGCACAATAATTTCGCCTTTAACCCATTGCTCCCCTTCATAGGTTTTAGAGGTAGAATTGATGCAGTGCCTTGAATCAATCTTCCCTTCAAAAATAACGTCAGTGCCTGGTGAACACATATTTCCGGTAGGTCTTGGCTTTCCATCACCAAGCCCGGCCAGTAACTGAAACTCAATAGAAATGGGCCAATTTTGTTCCCGTGGCATTGTTGCAGGATCCTGGGAATGAAACATCACACCACTATTTTTAAGGGTATATTCCGGTGCATCTTTTCTCCATATCCCGGTGAAATGATATTCAAATACCAGGTGATAATACGAATAGGATTGTTTATAATACAGGTGTCCAAACTGTTCATTGAATGTGTCATATTGATCGTAACGTACTTTGATAATTCCATCTTCCACCCGAAACGTATTGCCATAATTTACCCCGGTTTCATGGTGGTTTATTTTGGTAACCCAATTGCTGATATCCTTTCCATTAAACAAGGTTTTCCAATGTTGAACGGCAGCGTTTTTTTGTGCGATCGTCGGTAAAGCAAACGTCAAGGATACCATACAGGTTAAGCAGGTAGATTTAAAATCATTGATAAACATGCATTCGTCTTTTTAAAGGTGGTTGGCAATTGTAGTCAATAAAATTACAGTATAAATCAATGCGTGAACTACATCAACAGATGCTGTCTTATAAGAAGGTCTTTTATATGCAGAAATTAATGTAAGTATTTACAAAAAAGTTCTTTCTAACTTCAAGGAGTAGCCTTGAGATTAAATTAACTAAATGACTAGAAATCATCTAAAATAATTCTCCCTTACCCGAATATTTAATGGTGCCGGCTTCTATCAACGGCATAGTCCATAATTTGTATTGGCCTTCTTCACGCTCCCTTATTACAAAAGCACACTTTATAATCTGCTGCTGCAGCAGTTCCGCATTTACACCTAAAAGCATCAGTTCAAACAACTGGTTAAGCTCAGGCACTTGTGCAACCAGGTGGTTTGTAAATTTTATGATAAAATCATATGCATCATCAACGCAAATGCCTGCCTCTCTGGCTGCTTTCTCAATTAACGGGCATTATGTTGCACCCGCTGCTTTTTCCATCCCAGCGGCATTAATGTTGGCAATAACAGATGATTCCCTCGTAGCATTCATTACTTTTCTTTGCTTAGTGAATTTCGCTCTTTTTATATACAGGTGGTTACGTAAAGATGGGGATCGGGCCACCCCGGGCATAAGCATGACGTCCATATCCATATAATTTTTTGTCATCATTTTCCCCAACAGAAAAGTTGGGGGTGTTATACAAAATTCCTATCGATATTGGCGGCCCTTGCTAATACCGCACTAATTAGCCCTGGCAGACAATGTGCTTTAATTAAGAAAAAAATAAAGAACAGGGAATATCGAAATAATAAAGAAATTCAGCCATTTTATCTTACTGTAAAGGGCATCTCTAAAAACTTACCTTTTCCTCTATTTTGTCGAAGACCCCGAATTTTTCGGGGGAGAGGAATTAAAGGTGAGGTAAAATAAAAAAATGAGTTTTTAGAGACGCCCTAAAGTTCTTAGTTTCCTTGTTGGTAATATTTGTTCACTTAAAACGTCTACTACCAGTATAAATCCGACCTGATGATCTTCTATTATCAAAATATTTACTACAGGGACCACGTTCATCCTGCGTATTCATTTGCCTCAATAACGCATGATTTAAACAACCAAAAGCACAATTAATTTTCTCCTGTTGAAATACAGCCACCACCTTATCAATGGGTTAACCAGCTATTAGCATGCAAATTTTACAATCAGGTAATTACTTACCTTCAATCTGGTTGCAAAGTCGTTTTGTAAAACAGGTGGCTGATTCAATAATAGCAAGAACAACATGATTCCAAATGCAATTAATATTACCAGACAAAACAAGCCTTAAAAGCGTTGAGGTTGCATCGCAAATTGTCGTAGCAGCAAGTGGTTGGTGAGGAAACCAACCACGGCCTAAATTCTCCCCATCCTGTTTTATGTTCACTTCTTATTTGCGTATTTTGCACCAGCATAACTATTTAGAACATGACGACCGGGCAAATATTACCAGCATCATAAACCGAACCGGGCAGTTTAGGTGTAATGCACCTAAAACGCTATTGGGATAAATCTCATTTAAAAAAGGAAGGAAAAATTGCCGCAGACGCATTTGCAGAGGAATGGAATATGGATATCACCCTACTGGCAGTTTTAGAATTGGGCTTAGAACAAACCATTCGGTATCTCTATTCCGTGGACACTGATTTTAAAACATTTGAAACATGGATATTATCATCAAACAATGAACAGTTAGATGAATACAAAATAAACACATTTAATAACTATGTTCTGAGCAGGGAAGTTGCCTTCAATGCAGCAGATACTGATAACAATTTACTGACCGATGCAGATATAAACTTTTGGGAAAAGCATGGCTATGTAATTATCCGGGAAGCGATATCAGCAGATGATTGCGAAAATACAATCAATGCCATTTGTGATTTTATAGATATCAGGAAAGATGAACCCGACACATGGTATCGTTCGCATCCTTCCAGGCAAGGAATTATGGTACAGTTGTTTCAGCACCCGATATTACAGAAAAACAGGCTGTCTGCTAAAATCAGATTTGCTTACGAACAACTATGGCAAAGAAAAGATCTTTGGGTAAATACAGACAGGGTTGGTTTTAACCCGCCGGAAACGGCACATTGGAAATTCCCCGGACCCGGATTGCATTGGGATGTAAGCCTTGCACAACCGATCCCGTTTGGACTACAGGGCATTTTATACTTATCTGATACAAAAGCTAACCAAGGTGCTTTTACTCTTGTGCCAGGGTTTCAACATAACATTGATGACTGGTTAAATAACCTGTTGCCCGATACCAATCCACGTACAGAAAATATTCATGCTTTTGGAGCCCAACCAATTGTTGCCAATGCAGGCGACTTCATTATCTGGCACCATGCGCTGCCACATGGGAGTAGTCCAAACATCACAAATCAACCCAGGTATGTACAATATATCAACTACGCACCGCTTGATGCAGAAGTGAATCCTGTATGGAAATAAAAGGCAGGCAATGACTGGAGAATCATGTTTTAATTAAACAGTTCGCATTCATTCACTTTAAGGAACTTTTCTCCGAAGCAGTTATGGTTCCATGCCAGCCGTTACAACCACAAAGAACAGTAAAAGACATGAGTGAGTTCAACTACAAAATAGAACTGATTACCATCAACTGCTCCCCCCAAATTTAATTATCCTTACAATATTTCCTTACATTATACTTTTCACAACAACAACGAACGTAAATAAAGGTGGGTGCATCCCAAATCAGATAATTATCGGATGTCGCAGCAATGAGTGGTCGGTGAAGGACACGAAGCACGGCAGGAGTTGCGATGCATTCGGCGCCTGTTTGTTTAATTTCTTTTGATGACTACACTTTATTTTCAGGGTATTCATTGTCCAATGCCAAACCATTATTGTTGGAATTAATAGTAAAACATTGCTCCTGATTACAAGAACTTCAATATCATCACCGTTTAAATTTTTTGCAGCAAAAAAACAACTGATTCAAACAATAAAGTTGATGATAAAGTAAACATGAGTGCATACAACGAAACAAAGCGAGTGCGTTTCTTTTTTTCCCTGGCAGATTATATCCTGCTTTCAGTCCGAAAATAAATATCAAAAAATAGTACGATGAACAAAACAAGTTAGCCATTCATCTGCTTCTCAAAAAAGAAAAGTATTCCATTTGCAAAATCTCTTTGGCTTTGCTGAATTAAAAACATTTTCCGAAGAGAACAAATAGAAATACTGTAGCTTAAACATCTGACTTCAACCTGCCATTTTCGATTCTTTTATGCTGATCCGGCTAAAGCTAAAGCAAAATATTATGAGCTTCCTGAAAACATCCCACATAATTATCTTAATTTAAATTTCAAAATACTTCATCACTGCTAATGCAAAGCCAGAAAGCAATCATCTATAAACTGGCTTTTTTAAAAAAAATATTTTCATGAAAAAGATACTGAGTTGCTATTTTTTAATTTTTATAAGTCAAAATTCTTTCTCCCAAAATATAGGAATTGGAACTACAAATCCAACAAGGGCAAAATTAGAACTACATGGAGCTGTTGGTGCTACCACCGCTATTTTTGGAGGCGATGCAGGTGGTATTTCTTTGCAACGAAATGCACCTGGCATTGGGTTTAATCAATATTATAGTGCGGGTAGCAAGTATATCTCCAATGGATACGGTGCTGTGCAATGGTTTGACCATACTACAGGATATATGGCACTGGATATGTTTGGAAACGGAGTTGCAAACGGTAATGGAGTTGGGGGAAAAAGAGCATTTACAATTGCAAACAATGGGAATATGGGTATTCAAACTGTGCCTGCAAATGCTTCGTTGTATGTAATTAAAAGTGCCAATTTTGATGGATCTGCAATTTTTGGTGGAAGTACTTATAACAGCAATTTTCACTATGGAATCGCAGAGCACACTTATATAAGAGCAGGAAAGGCGGGAGGAAATCTTTACTTAAATGATATTCCCGGAGGTGTTGTGTCAATGGGTGGAGGCACCACAAAAGTGGGTATCAATACGTTTGGCTACACTCCAGCCTATACACTGGAAGTACGACAGGTAAAAGAAGCTTCAGGTACAGAGACCGGTATATTATTGGTTAACTCTCTTTTTAATCAATGGGAAATATTTAATAGTCTGCCGCTTTTTTTTAAATACAATGGTGTGGCAAAATCATACATCGACCAAAGTGATGGA
>JBBQKO010000097.1:0-14361 GCA_038327005.1 Chitinophagales bacterium
GAATAGAACTATTACTACAAAAATAGTATTTACTCTACGACAAAAAAAGGGCGTAAATGCTATTGTATGGCAACCAATACAGGTGCATCTTTGTGTAAGAAAATGATTGAAAAGATATCGTCAGTCAAATTCGCCCGTTTAAATCCAAATCCTACAGAATACCAAAAACCAACGTCCCGGGTTTATGCCTTCAAAAGCGATGATAACTCAAAAAACCAATTTTGATCCAAAACCTAAAGAAGACCAACAAAAACCAATGTCCTGAGTCTATGCCCTCAAAGCGATGATGACTCAAAAAAACCAGAAAAAACAATATCCTAGCCTATGCTGTAACAAGCGATGATGGCCAAAGACCAAACACACTGAAACCAGGAACGAATTGTAAAAGATTTTTTACTGGGAGGGTAACACCTCAAAAGAATGATCCACAAAACCAGCTCACGCTGGTTTTAAAAAATGCCACTTCCACATGCAATGAAAAACCATTCGCTGTGGAAGTTTCTTTTTTTAACGCAGTTTCAATTCCAGCATAGTTCCGGCAGGTAACGGGACAAAGAGTTAGTCCGACAGATTTCGTCAATTCTTTTCATAAAGTAAAAAGTGCTGTATCGGTAAAAAATCTCCTTTGTAATTTAGTGTAAAGCCATTGGCCAGCAACTCACGGTTTAACTGTAGCACCGTGGTTTTGTGTAGTGGTTTAATCTGCACAGCCGGATCTTCTCCCCGATATTCAATCAGCAATATTTTACCCTTCGGCTTCAATGCCTTCCTGATCGATTGCAAAACTTCCGCAGGAAATTCCAGTTCATGATATACATCTACCATGATGGCCATGTCAATACTGTTATCAGGGAGTTGAATGGATTTATTTGTACTCTTTACAACTTCCACAATGCTGTCTTTTAACGAAGCCTTTTTGTTCTGTAGCAATTCAATCAGTTCATCCTGTATTTCAACAGCATACACTTTACCTTGCGGAACTTTAGCCGATAAGCGGAAACTATAGTAACCTGTACCTGCGCCAATATCTGCCACCGAACCATTGGCGGGCAGACTTATTTTTTCAATAGCCAGTTTGGTATTTTCTTCCTGTTGGCGCTCCTCCCGTTCCAGCCAGTCGCTGCCAGCAGCACCCATCACCTGAGAAATTTCTCTGCCCTTGTAAAATTTGCCAATGCCATCTCTGGATTCATTGCGATAAGTATAAACTGTGTCTTTTTGCGATTGTGTTGCATCAGCTTTCTGTTGCGAATTGCAACTTGCAAGAAAGCCGACGTATAAAAAAAGAGAAAGCATGATTTTAAGTTTCATAAATGGTCTGTTTTAAAAGTATAATGTAAACAACAATGAATTGTTTGTTGATGCATAGATTTTGTTGGAAGCTTTTTTCAGGCGCATTCATCCAACAAATTTTTAAGGCGATAACCCGATGGAATAACCCGCCTGTAAATCTCACAATTAATTTTATTTTTAAATGGAAAGCCATTAGTTTTAGACACTATTCATCAAAACTAATATATATGAAAATTTCGTTCTGTTTTGTTTTATTCAGTGCCATCTGTTTAAACGTTGTTGCACAAAATAATAATAAAAGACCTTTAAGACCTACCGATGTTTACCTATTAAAGAGCATTCGTGATGCAAGCGTTTCGCCCGATGGCAAATGGGTAGCCTACACTTTAAGCAGTGTGGATACCAGTAAAGATAAACGCAACAGTGATATCTGGATGGTGAGTTGGGACGGCGAACAAACCGTTCAGCTTACCAATAGCGCCGAAGGCGAAGGCGGCCCTAAATGGAGCCCGGATGGAAAATACCTCTCCTTCGTTTCTGCAAGAAATGGAGAAAAAACTGCACAATTGTGGCTACTGGACAGAAGAGGTGGAGAAGCAAAAAAACTTACCAGTTTAAAAGGCGATCTGGATGAATATGCCTGGAGCCCCGATGGGAGTAAAATTGTCATGAGCATAAAGGATGAAGATTTTACTGATACCGCAAAAACCAAAACAAGGTTGCCATTTGTAATGGATCGCTACGTGTTTAAACAGGATGGAGAGGGTTACGTTGAAAATCGCTACACGCACCTTTACATTTTTGATGTAAACACAAAAAAGACAGATACCCTAACCAAAGGGGATTTTGACGAATCTGCTCCGGCCTGGAGCCCCGATGGCACAAAGCTGGCGTTCGCAAGCAACCGTTCTGCGGAAAGGGAAAAAAATAAAAATTCAGATATTTGGGTGATGGATGCTAAACCGGGTGCCTCGTTAAAACAATTGACAACCTGGGCTGGCGCTGACCGCAGTCCCAAATGGAGCCCCGATGGCCAATGGATTGCCTACACCAGTTCTTCAAGCAACCTCAACTTTACCATGTATGGACAAAGTACCATTGCAGTAGTTGCGGCAACAGGTGGCGAACCAAAGGCATTGGCTGGTAATCTCGATCGGCCGGTAAGTGATCTTAACTGGACAAAAGATGGTCGGCAACTTAGCTTTTTAGTAGAAGACGATCGCAGGCAGTATATCGCACAGCTTAACATTTCAAGTAACAGCATAACCACCGTTGCTACTGGTGATATGAGTTTTTCGGCCATTGAAAGTGCTCCGGCATCAGATGCATTGGTAGCTACCATGAGCGAACCACAATTGCCAACCGAGTTATATGCGGTGGAGCAAAACAAAGTAAGGAGACTAACACATGTACAGGATTCTTTTGTAAATGCCATTCAATTTGCAATAGTGGAAGGCTTTACATCTACCAGTAAGGATGGCACAAAAGTATCTGGTATATTATATCGTCCAGCTACCGCTGTTGCCGGACAGAAATTACCCTTGATTCTATTTATTCATGGCGGCCCGGTTGGGCAGGATGATTATGAATTTGATTTATCCCGTCAGGTGCTGGCAGCCGGCGGCTATGCAGTAGCAGGTGTTAATTATAGGGGCAGCAGCGGCAGGGGCATAAATTTTACCAAAGCCATTTATGGTGATTGGGGTAATAAGGAAGTAATGGATATTTTAGGCGCTGCCAATTATCTGGTTGAAAAAGGTTTTGCAGATGAACAAAAAATGGGCATCGGCGGTTGGAGTTATGGTGGAATTTTAACCAATTACACCATTGCAACTGATACCCGTTTTAAAGCGGCGGCAAGCGGAGCCGGCAGTTCTTTACAGTTTAGTATGTACGGATCCGATCAGTATGTAACTCAATATGAAACAGAACTGGGTGCTCCCTGGAAAAACCCAAAAAAGTGGATGGATCTTTCTTACCCGTTCTTTAAAGCGGATAAGATAAAAACCCCGACGATGTTTATGGCCAGCGAAAAAGATTTTAATGTGCCGGTGGCAGGAAGTGAACAAATGTACCAGGCGTTGAAATCGCTGGGAGTTCCGGCACAGCTCATCATTTATCCTGGCCAGTTTCACGGTATTACAAAACCATCTTACCAGGTAGATCGCTTTGCACGATACCTGAAATGGTTTGATCAATATTTAAAATAAGCAGTAGCATTTCTATAATATCCTTCGTCTCGGTTTTTTATAAATCGGGGCGAAGGATTTTTTTATCCAGGCAGCTTAGCCGGATGGGGCGGATTTGTGTAATGTTGATGGTCATGGGTAGTCAAAAAAATACTGCTTTACACTATTTTTCATCTCTAATACGAGGCCAGACATTTTGTAAAAAGTATCCTATACTACCAATGAAAACGGCTACGTATGCAATCAATTCCCGGCCTGGAACCACAGGTTTATTCAAATACGCTACTTCGATCTTCTAAATAATAATGAAGAAAATTTTGTTTCCGCCCTGCAACTTGGCCTAAAGATCTTGGCTTCCTGCCACGGCTTTTTATCCGGAATAATAGCGTACCTTTTGTAGCTAAAATATTATTAACTCTTGTAGCGGCAGGGTTCACCACAATTACCTTCCAGCAGGTTTCTTTAGTTAACTTTTTGAGCTTTTTACATCTTTGTTGAGCCTTTTAAATCAGCAAATAAAGTACTACAAAAAGAGTTATCGGTAATCGTTTTTTATCCAACCATTTTATTTTAAAATTTAAGCAATGCTTTAGTAAGGCATCTGTTGATTGTTGTGCAATAGCACAGCATATTTAATAACAGCACCACATTCATCAATAGTGGTACTGTATTGGTACATAAAAAAGGAAAGCAGATCTGGTCTTGCGTGCTGCCAGTACAATACCCGGATAAAAAAATACTTATCAAAATGAAGTTCAATCTAAGGAATAGCGGTTCAACAGAACTTTTTAAAATACTTCCACAGGCAATCAGTTCCCTAAAAAAAAATATCATTGAACCGATTTTTGGCGAAAAAGGAAATGAAAAATATACCGATAAGCGCCTGCCTTTTCGTTCGGAATTATTTACAGAAGAGCAATTGGAAAACCATGCAAGAGGGCTTGCAGCACGTCATATCCTGATTTCCGAGCACCCTTCGGAGCAGTTGCTGAAACGGTTGGCGGAGAATGAAAGCATTTTGTTGGAAGTGCATGCGTTGTTAACTGAGGTTGTAAAAGAAAACAACCGGATCTCTCCGGCGGGTGAGTGGCTGCTTGATAATTTCTTCCTGATTGAAGAACAAATTTATACCGGCAAAAGGCATTTGCCCAAAGGATATAGCAAGGGCTTACCCCAGCTTGCCAAAGGAAAATCGACTGGTTTACCAAGGGTGTACGATATAGCTGTGGAAATTATTTCCCATAGTGATGGTCATGTGGATATGAGTAGCCTGGTAAGTTTTGTAAAAGCCTACCAGGAGACAACTTATTTAAAACTGGGCGAACTATGGGCAATTCCCATTATGCTTAGGCTGGCACTGATAGAAAACTTAAGAAGACTTTCTATACAGATTGCCATAAGTTTCAATAACAAAGTGCTGGCCGGACAGTGGGCCGATAAAATGCTGGAAGCAGTGGAAAAAGCACCCAAGGATCTGGTGCTTGAAATAGCCGATATGGCAAGATCGGAACCACCGATGGACAGTTCCTTTATATCGGAATTGACAAGACGGTTGCAGGAAAAAGGAAGTTCGGTGAGCTTACCCCTCAACTGGATTGAGCAAACTTTATCCGAAAGTGGCACTTCCGTAAGTGAAATGATACAGGAAGAAAATCAAAAGCAGGCGGCCGACCAGGTGTCCATTAGCAACAGCATCAGTGGTCTGCGCTTTTTAAGTACAACCGACTGGCGTGATTTTGTGGAAAATACCAGTATTGTAGAACATACGCTGCGAAATGATATTGACGGTATCTATGCCGGAATGGATTTTAATACAAGAGATAGCTATCGCCATGTGGTGGAAAAGGTTGCCAAAAATAGTGATTTAGCCGAAAATGAAATAGCACAAATGGCCATCCGGTTGGCAAGAGAAAACAAGGGAAATGGAGGAAAAGAACGGCTAACTCATGTGGGCTATTACCTTACCTGCAAAGGTCTGAAACAACTGGAAAAGCGGGCAAAAGTAAAAAATTCCAAACTGGATCACTGCAAAAAGGCAACGAATAAATTCCCCTTGTTTTCCTACCTGGGAATTATTGCAATATTGACGGCTCTTTTTTCATGGGGGCTTATTGCGAAAGCATTTGCCGATGGATTGGGAAAAACAGCATTGGTATTGCTAAGCCTTTTAATTTTATTTGCTACCAGCCGCCTTGCCCTCTCTATCGTGAACTGGCTGGTTACCATTCTGGCAAAGCCAAATCTTTTGCCACGTATGGATTTTTCAAAAGGTATTCCCCACGAATACCGCACCCTTGTGGTAACCCCCACCATCATCGGCAGTTTAGCAGCCATCGACGATTTAATGGAAGGTTTGGAAGTAAGGTTTTTAGCCAACCGGGATGTAAACTTGTATTATGCCCTGTTAACCGATTTTAATGATGCCGGTTCGGAAACAATGCCCGAAGATGAACTGCTGCTGCAAACAGCCAAACAAAAAATCATCGACTTAAATAAAAAATACGACCGGCTTAATTGTGATACCTTTTTCTTTTTTCACAGGCCACGAAAATGGAATCCGCATGACAAGATCTGGATGGGGTATGAAAGAAAAAGAGGTAAACTGGCCGAACTCAATAAGCTGCTCAAGGGTAACGGAAAAGAATATTTTTCGCTGATTGTAGGAGATGAGGCAACTTATTCCGGAATAAATTATGTAATAACGCTGGATACCGATACGCAATTGCCAAGAGATACCGCCTGGAAAATGGTGGCAACCATGGCACATCCATTGAACCATGCAGTGTACAACGCAAAAAAAGGCCGGGTTACAGAAGGCTACGCCATTTTGCAACCAAGGGTTTCCAACAGTTTGCCGGTTAGCGATAGCTCAATCTATGCCCGCATACATGGCAATGAACCGGGCACCGATCCTTACACAAGGGCTACTTCCGATGTGTACCAGGATTTGTTTAAGGAAGGTTCCTTTATTGGAAAAGGTATTTATGATGTTGCAGCATTTGAACTTGCACTGGAAAACAAGTTACCTGTGAATCGCATTCTGAGTCATGATTTGCTGGAAGGCTGTTATGGTAGATCCGCTTTAATTTCAGATGTGCAGTTATACGAGGAATATCCTTCCAAATACCTCACCGATATGAAGCGAAGACATCGCTGGATCAGGGGCGACTGGCAGATTGCCATCTGGATTTTACCCTTTGTGCCGGCCGTGCCCAAAGGATTGACCCGAAACCCAATTTCTCTTTTTAGCCGGTGGAAAATATTTGATAATATCCGTCGCAGTTTGGTGCCAGTATCATTATTGTTCCTGTTCATCTTTGGCTGGTTATTCTCGCCGGTACCCTGGTTTTGGACATTGGCGGTAACGCTCATCATCGTGATACCTTCGGTGGTAAACTTTGTGTGGGAATTGATCTGGAAACCGGAGGATGTTATTTTTGAGCAGCACCTGATTTACTCCATTAAAGCGGCCAGCAATCATTTTTTACAACACCTGTTAGATTTGATCTGTCTTCCGTTTGAAGTATTTTCAAATATCGATGCCATCCTTCGCACGCTTGGCAGAATTTTCATTACTAAAACAAACCTGCTTCAGTGGAATCCTTTTACTCACCATGCTCAAAACAGGGAAAGCATAGATGCAACCTCTTACAAGATGGGCTTTGCGCCATTTTTTGCACTGGGATTATTTGTTTTCCTGATTGTAGAAAAATCTATCATTACTTTAATGGTAGCCCTTCCAATTTTGATCTTGTGGACTTTTGCGCCACTGATCGTATGGCGGATAAGCAAACCCGGCGTAAACCGGCAACCCAAATTGTCGCTGAATGATAACTTATACCTGCGAAGACTGGCTAGAAAGATTTGGACATTTTTTGAAACATTTGTGGGCGATGAAGACAATTGGCTGCCTCCTGATAATTATCAGGAAGAACCCATTGATCGAATTGCCCATCGTACGTCTCCCACCAATATTGGCATGGCGCTGTTGTGTAATTTAACCGCATTCGACTTTGGTTATATTGGCGCAAGGCAATTGATTGAGCGTACCGGAAATACCCTCAATACCCTTCTTAGAATGGAGCGCTTCCGGGGCCATTTATACAACTGGTACGATACCCGAAGCCTGGTACCACTTGCACCAAGGTATGTTTCCACAGTGGATAGCGGTAATTTAGCCGGTCACCTCATCACGCTGAAACAAGGGTTGCTGGCCATTCCTGATAAAAAAATTATTACCCGCTCTGTATTTGAAGGCCTGGCAGATACAGTTGGTTTATTAAAAGAAATTTATACGGATGCTGAATTGTTAATGCTGTTTCAGGTAGAAGTGAAGCGACTGGTTGAGATAGAGCCAGACAACTTGATACATGTAAAAGAAGAATTGGACAGACTGGAATTGTTGTTTGCCAAAGTGCAGGATGCATTGCGGCCAGCCAGTTTCTCGGATGGTGAACTATGGTCGCAGAAAATCATTTCACAGATAAAACTGGCAAAATACGAATTGGTAGTACTGGTGCCCTGGATACTATTACCTGCCGCCCCGGAAAAATTCGGGCATCTATTACCTATGTTACCGGCTATTCCTACAATAAGAGAGCTGGCAAAAATTGAAGAAACGTTGCTGCATGATATTGTAAGCAGTTATTCGATTGAAAACAGCGTAAGCGACAATGAATGGCTCCAGAATTTCCGAAACAACATTGCGGATTCGGGACGGCGGGCGAAAGAGCTGCTGCTTACAGTAGAGTATCTGGCTGTAAAATGTTCTGAGCTGGCCGAAATAGAATATGATTTCTTATACGATCGTTCACAACATTTGTTATCGATTGGATACAATGTAGATGACCAGCGAAGAGACAATAGTTTTTACGACCTGCTGGCCTCAGAAGCAAGATTGACCACATTTGTGGCCATTGCCCAAGGCAAATTACCACAGGAAAGCTGGTTTGCATTGGGTAGGCAACTTACAAAAATGGGTACTACGCCCATTCTGTTATCCTGGAGCGGTTCCATGTTCGAATACCTGATGCCGCTACTGGTAATGCCTACCTACGACAATACTTTATTAGACCAAACCAACAGAACCGTTGTAGAAAAGCAAATAGAATATGGTAAAAAGCGGGGTATTCCCTGGGGTATTTCGGAGTCGGGTTATAATTTGGTAGATACCAGCCTCAACTACCAATACCGGGCATTTGGTGTTCCCGGACTTGGATTAAAAAGAGGTTTAAGCGAAGACCTTGTTATCTCACCTTATTCAACCATGATGGCATTGATGGTGGCACCGGAAGACGCATTAAGCAACCTGGAGCAATTGAGAGAAGCCGGCTTCGAAAGTAAATATGGGTTTTACGAAGCCATCGATTACACCCCATCCCGCTTGCCCCGCAAGCAAACGCATGCCATTGTAAAATCCTTTATGGCGCATCACCAGGGAATGAGTTTTCTAGCGCTCTCTTACCTCTTGCTGGATAAACCCATGCAACAGCGGTTTGAAATGGATGTGGAAATTAAAGCTACGCTACTGTTGTTACAGGAAAAAGTACCAAGAGTGTCCACCTTTTACTCGCCAGTGGTGCATGCTGAGGATATCAGTGCAGTGCCGTTTACCGATACATCTATGCGGGTGATCAATACACCCAATACCGCCATACCCGAAGTGGAATTGCTATCCAACGGACGCTACCATGCCATGGTTACCAATGCAGGCGGCGGGTACAGCCGTTGGAAAAACATTGCCATTACCCGTTGGCGGGAAGATAGTACCTGCGACAACTGGGGTACTTTCTGCTATATCCGCGACCTTGAAACCAATGCTTTCTGGTCCACAGCTTTTCAGCCGGCACAGCAGCAGTCGCAAAATTATGAAGCCGTGTTTACACAGGGACGAGCAGAGTTCAGGCGCCGGGATTTGTCGTTGGATACCCATACCGAAATTGTAGTTTCTCCGGAAGATGATATTGAATTAAGAAGGGTGCATATTACCAACCGCTCCAAAAAAAGAAGAATTATTGAACTAACCAGTTATGCAGAAGTGGTAATGGCTTCGCCCATTGCGGATGAAATACACCCTGCTTTCAGTAATCTTTTTGTGCAAACAGAAATCAACCAGCAGCGGCATGCAATTATATGTACCCGCAGGCCGCGTTCGTTGGATGAGCGCAACCCCTGGATGTTTCATTTAATGAAAGTGCATGATGCGGAGATAACCCAGATTTCTTATGAAACCAGCAGGGCTAAATTTATTGGAAGAGGTAACAGCATTCACCAGCCCGCCGCAATGAACCAACCCGAACCTTTGTCAAATACAGCAGGCTCCGTGCTTGATCCGGTGGTGGCCATCCAATACCGCATCATTATTGAAGCCGGTGAAACTGCTACGGTAGATATGATCATTGGCATTGCTGATACCAAAGAAATCTGCAATAGCCTGGTAGAAAAATACCAGGATCGACAGCTAACCAAAAGGGTACTGGAACTGGCCTGGACGCATAGTTTACTAATACTTCGCCAGATCAATGTATCGGAAGCCGATGCACAGTTATACTCCCGGCTGGCAGCTTCCGTTATTTATGTAAATGCATCCCTGAGAGCAGATTCATCAGTGATAATAAAAAATAGAAGGGGGCAATCTGGTCTTTGGGGATATTCTATCTCCGGCGATTTGCCCATTGTGCTTTTAATGATAGAAGAGGCGGCCAATATCAATTTGGTAAAACAGTTGATACAGGCACACGCTTACTGGCGCATCAAAGGAATCAGCGTTGATCTTGTAATATGGAATGAAGACAGGGGCGGTTACCGCCAGGATCTGCACAACCAGATACTTGGTTTGATTACACCCTCCAGGAACAACGATGTAAAGGACCAGCCCGGTGGTATATTCATCCGAACAGCAGACCAGATTTCGTATGAAGACCGGATCCTGTTTCAGTCGGTTGCCCACATCGTATTGTCCGATCAGTTGGGTACACTGGAAGAACAGATCAACCGCCGTACTAAAATAAAATCCTCCATTCCTTATTTCAATCCTACAAAATTTCATTCCTCAGTATTTACACAGGTGGAAGCACCAACGGGGCTTTTGTTCAACAATGGACTGGGTGGTTTTTCACCGGATGGAAAGGAATATGTGATCACAACAGCTCCCGGAAAATCAACACCGGCGCCCTGGATCAACGTAATTGCCAACCCTTATTTTGGAACCATCGTTTCCGAATGCGGGCAATCTTATACCTGGACGGAAAATGCCCATGAATTTAGACTAACGCCCTGGAACAACGATCCGATCAATGATCTTAAAGGCGAAGCGTTTTATTTAAGAGATGAAGAGAGTGGCCGCTTTTGGTCTCCGGCACCATTACCCTGCCGTGGCAAATCGCCTTATGTAACAAGGCATGGCTTTGGGTATAGCATTTTTGAACACAGTGAAGATGGTATCGAATCTACCATGACCATGTTCATTGATGTGTCAGCACCGGTAAAATTCATTGTTTTAAAACTACGGAATAATTCCGGCCGTATGCGCCGGGTTTCAGCAACCGGATATGTAGAATGGGTATTGGGAGATCTGCGGTCAAAAACACAGATGCACATCACGACCGAATTGGAAACACGTTCCGGTGCTATCCTGGCCACCAATACCTATAACACTGAATTTGGAGAACGGGTTGCATTTTTTGATGTGGACGATATCAACAAATCTTTTACGACCGACCGTTCAGAATTTATTGGACGCAATGGCACACTCGGTAATCCGGAAGCCATGAAAAAGTCAAAGCTATCCGGACGGCAGGGCGCTAACCTAGATCCTTGTGCCGCATTGCAGGTGGTGTTTGAAATGGGTGAAGAAGAAGAAAAGGAAATTGTTTTCCGCCTAGGGGCGGGAAAAAATTTACACGATGCCAATGCCTTGATACAGCAGTTTGCAGGAGGTACGGCTGCACGCAATGCCCTGAAGGCAGTGAATCAATTTTGGAACGCCACCCTCGGTAGTGTGCAGATTGAAACACCCGACCCTGCCATCAATATATTAACCAACGGATGGCTAACCTATCAAACTATTGCCTGCCGCATGTGGGCACGCAGCGGTTTTTACCAATCTGGCGGCGCATTTGGTTTTAGAGACCAGTTGCAGGATAGTTTATCGCTGATGCATTCAAGTCCGGCATTGGTTAAAGAGCAGATTTTATTGTGTGCTTCCCGGCAATTCCGGGAAGGTGATGTGCAGCATTGGTGGCATCCACCCGTAAACAGGGGTGTGAGAACTACTTGCTCGGATGACTATTTATGGCTGCCTTTCGCAACCTGCCGCTATGTAGCTACCACCGGCGATCACTCCATATTGGATGTGCCAATTCACTTTATTGAAGGCCGTTTGTTAAATGCAGGCGAAGAATCGTTTTATGATCTGCCGGTCATATCGCATGAAACTGCGGGATTATATGAACATTGCAAAACAGCCATCGTACATGCATTAAAGTTTGGCGTTAACGGATTGCCGCTGATGGGATCCGGCGATTGGAATGATGGAATGGATAAAGTAGGGATGCATGGAAAAGGTGAAAGCGTTTGGCTGGCCTTTTTTTTATACGACGTATTGAAACGCTTTACAGTAATAGCCAGTTTAAAAATGGACGAAGCCTTTATCATAACCTGTACAGCACAGGCCGAAATATTGAGGACCAATATTGAAAAAAATGCCTGGGATGGGGCCTGGTACCGGCGTGCCTATTTTGATGATGGCACACCACTTGGGTCATCACAAAATGTAGAATGTAAAATTGACTCCATTGCGCAAAGTTGGTCGGTATTGTCAAAAGCCGGCCAGGGCGATCGCACCGCCATTGCCATGCAGTCGGCTGATGAACACCTGGTGCAGAGAGACACTAAGATCATCCAGCTTTTTAATCCGCCATTTGACAAATCAACTTTAAACCCCGGTTACATTAAAGGCTATGTGCCGGGTGTAAGGGAAAACGGCGGGCAATATACCCATGCGGCTGTATGGCTCGTAATGGCTTTTGCCGCTATGGGCAACAAGCAAAAAACATGGGAATTGTTGCAACTCATCAATCCCCTCAACCATGCAAAGGATGCTCAACTGATGAATGAATACAAGGTGGAACCCTATGTAGTTGCAGCCGATGTATATGGCGAGGCATTGAACAAAGGGCGTGGTGGCTGGACCTGGTACACCGGTTCTGCAGGCTGGATGTACCAGCTTATCTTAGAATCGTTTATTGGATTAAAAAAGGAAGGGAATCATTTACATTTTACTCCCTGCATTCCAGAAACATGGCCTTCTTTAAAAATCAGGTATGCTTTTGAAACATCGGTTTACAATATAGAATATCAGCAATCACTAAACGGAGCGCCCGTTTCCACTACGTTGGTATTGGATGGATTGGAGCAGCCAGGTGAAAGCATTTTATTGCTGAATGATGGATTGGAGCATGTGGTGATTGTTAAGCTAAGTGTATAGCGATGGTATTGGTTTGAATCGTATAGTGGTTGATTTGATCATATAGGATCAAAGCCGGAGCTTTTTGTTTTGAGTTGGATTGATAAAAGCAAGGATTGGTTGTAGCAAGAGATACCAGAGAAAGCTTTCGGGAATGACATTGGGTAGAAGACGACAAGTTTTTGTTTAAAAAGCGTACCATTTATTTTCCAAAAATCATCACCACAAATAAAACAAGCGTAAAACATAAATGAACAACCAACCAAATTTGCTGGTACACCGGCCGCTTGTTAAATGAAATAGTTGTTTGAAACGGATCAAATACCAACGCTAATCCCAAAAAAATTACTGCCTGCGAAAAATCCTTTTGTGTTAAAAAATAAATACCGGCGAAAAGAAAAATTACATAAGCCGGCTTATTGAAATTATAAACGGTTGGTTTTATTGCTGTTTGCTTTTCCATGCGAGGTTTTGATATTTTATAACACGAATTATTAAGCACGAATTATAAGACACGAATTATAAGACACGAATTATAAAACACGAATTATAAAACACGAATTATAAAACACGAATTACACGAATTATAAGACACGAATTACACAAATTAGCATGGAACTTGATTCATTATTCAGCCCGCAAATTCGAGTCTTCGCTTTGAGCCATTATTGGGTTAATATTACAACTGTATTCTTTTATTTATCCGAATTATAAGACCTTAAAATTATTTTTCCTCCTCCAATGCATCAATATTATTTTTCAATGTTTTCAGGTGTTTGCAAAAACTATGGTTAGACATCCATTTGGCCAGGAACCAGCACAGCGGTATCAATATCAGGATGGAAATTAGCATAGCTGCCAGCATATCGGGTTTGTGCATAAAGACTTCAACCGGTTTACCAGAGCCCAAAACACCGCCCAGCATAAAACCGCCGGCTGCGCTTAGCGGATAAACCAATAATGCAACACGTTGTTGTATATATATCCAGTCGGTTATAGATTGATAGTGCCTTTTTAGTTCATCCAAAACCGTGTTGCCTTCTGGAATACCGCTGTTGATATGTTTGTATTGTTGATAAGCCGAGTAGAGCGCCCAAAGTGAAATAAGTAATACCAAACCAATACAAATTTGAACCTGCCATATGTGGAAATAAAAGATGATTGCTACGTAAATCAGGCATATTAATAAAGTCCAGATCATATTTATCAATAAGTTCTTCTTTATCTTTTCAAGGGGATTGTGCGAGGAGAACTTTGAAAGCGTTGTTGTATGCAGTAACGCTGACAAATCCTGATCTGCCGGATCATTAATTTCACCCCATGTTTTTTTGATATTCATCTTTATGCTGTTAAAAGATTACCCAATTGTTGTTTAATGCGATGCAGTTTTACTGCCACATGATTGTTGGATAT
>JBBQKO010000098.1:0-14223 GCA_038327005.1 Chitinophagales bacterium
AAAGTGCCCTAAATTTATCATTGGCAGAATCCATGGCAAATGTGTCGGCGGTGGAGTTGGCCTTGCATCCGCTGTTGATTATGCCATTGCATCTGTAAAAGCAGATATCAGATTAAGTGAATTGGAAATGGGTATCGGCCCATTTGTGGTTGGCCCGGCGGTAGAAAGAAAGATAGGGAGATCTGCCTTTAGTGCATTGTCAATTGATGCACATACCTGGCGTGGAAGCGACTGGGCAAAACGAAAAAATCTGTTTGCAGAACTGCATGAAGATATTGATAATCTGGATGAGTCCATTAGCCGGCTGGCATTCACGTTATCGCACAGCAATCCGGAAGCGATGGCAGAAATGAAAAGAATCTTCTGGCAGGATACAGACCATTGGGATGAATTATTAAAAGAGCGGGCAGCCATCAGCGGCAAATTGGTGTTGAGCGATTTTTCAAAAAATGCCATCGAAAAATTTAAGAAAATAAAAAAATAAACAGCACCGGCAAATATGGGTAGCAGGGAGACTTTTAATGAAGGCAATTTCAAACAGATTTGTGACGAGTTGGCCGCTCGGGATGCAGACTTGAAATTGATATTAGATACCCAAGATTATCCTCCGTTTTGGAAACGCCCCCCTACATTTGAAACGCTGGTACATATCATTTTAGAACAACAGGTTTCTTTGACATCTGCAATGGCAGCACTGAAAAAATTGAAAGAAAAAATTGGGGAAATTACTCCTCATCGGTTCCTGGTATTGACCAATGAAGAATTGAAGAATTGCTATTTCAGCAGGCAAAAAATTGTTTATACCCAACATTTAGCCAATGCCATTCAGGACCATGTACTAAATCTTGATGCACTGTCGGAAATGGACAATGATCACATAAGATCCACCCTCACAAAAATTAAGGGAATTGGCAACTGGACGGTGGACGTTTATTTGATGATGGTACTTCAAAGAAGCGATTTATTCCCCTTAGGCGATGTTGCATTAATGACGAGTATGAGAGAAACCAAGAAATTATCAAAAGACGTTTCCCGGGATGCAATTGCAATTATTGCCAATGGCTGGAAACCTTATCAAACCATTGCCGCTTTCATTTTATGGCATGGTTATTTAAGTAAAAGAAAACGGGCAGGTTGATTTTGCCTATTTTAAATCGGATTTATTTTTGCGCTTTTTAAAGCTCGTGCTGGTATTTAGTTTGCTGAATTTAAAAAAGCCTTTCAATTTCAGATTCATAATTAAAGTGGTCTGTTTTTCTTCCACTTTTACGTTTAAATTCCGGGGCGGATAACAACCCAAAGATCATTTTTATATACAGGGCATTTCTAAAAACTTACCTTTCCTCTCTTTTGTCGAAGACCCCGAATTTTTCGGGGGAGAGGAATCAAAGGTGAGGTCAAATAAAAAAATGAGTTTTTAGAGATGCCCTACAGTTAACAGCAAACAGCATCCTATAAAGTATGGTCGCAACTGGAACGAATAAAGAATAAATGTTGAAAAATATGTCCTTTTTTTATCTAAAATATTAAACGTTATATTTGTTAGAATTTGATGATTAGAATAAAAATCATAGCATTTTTTTTAAGCCTGTTGATGACATTGCAAATGTTGCCGATAGCGCAAATAGGTCAAATATTCGGTTCAAACCAATGGATTGAAGAGTTGCCCAACAATGTTGATGATAACGAGGGTAAAGCAGTAGGCGCTATCCTCTCCAACTTTTTCCCGCAAATTGATAATTGTAAGATCGTTTATGTAGCGCAAAGCAAAGAACTTGCCTATCTGCATCTTTCTGATCAAATCCCATCCAATCACGCTTCGGATGTGCTGGCAGAACCCCCCAATTCACGCTCTTAAATAAACGCCCAATAACCCTTTCAATTGGTTTGACACATCAATTGATGCCAATTATTTATCGCCGACGGTAATAGGTGAATGCCTCCACTAAATTGTGCTTGCATTGTAAAGGAATACGGACTACTCTTGCGTTAATGGTGCCGCATTGCTCATTGCTATATATTTTACTTATTTAATTTTTACTGTTATGAAGAATGCCAAGGGGCTCACTTTTAGCTATTTGAAGAACGACTTGCCAGCCGGACTGGTAGTGTTTTTAGTAGCACTTCCGCTTTGTTTGGGAATTGCGCTGGCATCTGGTGCACCATTTTTTAGTGGGTTAATTTCTGGTATCATTGGGGGTATTGTAATTGGGTCATTGAGTACGTCAAAACTGAGTGTGAGCGGACCTGCTGCAGGTTTGGCCGCATTGGTATTAGCCGCCATCACCAATATCGGATCATTTGATCTCTTTCTTTGTGCGGTGCTAATTGCAGGTATTTTGCAGATGCTGATGGGGCTTGCCCGGCTTGGTGGCGTTGCCAACTATTTTCCATCCAGTGTAATCAAGGGGATGTTAACGAGCATTGGGATATTGATCATCGCCAAACAGATTCCACATGCATTTGGATATGATAAAGACGAAAAGGGTAATCTGACCGAACTTATAGACTATGGCAATGAAGACTGGCACGAATTATTACAACCTTTTCAGCATATCAATGTGGGTGTATTTATCATTTGCATCCTATCCATTTTAATCATGATCATCTGGGAGAAACCTTTTATAAAAAACAAGGTGAAATTTATCCCCGGTGCCCTGGTTGCTGTAGTAGTTTCCATTTTGATCAATGAATTTTTTAAAGCCACCAACAGCCCTTTACTGGTTGAACAGGAACATTTGGTACAAATTAAAGCTGCCAGTAATGCGTCAGAATTTTTTAGCTTTTTTACTTTTCCCGATTTCAATGGTTTCCTTAACAGTAAAGTAATTGTTACGGGTTTTATGATCGCCATCATCGCCACCCTGGAAACATTGCTGAGCGTAGAAGCTGTGGATAATCTTGATCCCGAAAGAAGGGTAACCAATACCAATAGAGAGTTAGTAGCACAGGGAATAGGAAACACCATTTCAGGTTTAATAGGCGGGCTACCCATCACAAGTGTGATCGTAAGAAGCAGCGCCAATTTAAATGCCGGAGCAAAAACCAAATTGTCTGCCATTTTTCATGGTCTTTTATTACTGATTTGTGTTATTCTGATTCCGCAATTGCTCAACTTAATTCCATTGTCGTCCCTGGCCGCCATTTTACTTTTAACGGGTTACAAATTGTGTAAGCTATCTGTATTCGCCCAAATGTATCAAAACGGAAAATACCAATACCTGCCATTTTTTGTAACGGTACTGGTGATTATTGGTATCGATCTGATGGGTGTTTATCCTCCACTAAAAGGAGAAGGATTATTGGCGGGAGTAATTGCCGGTATCATTGTAGCTTCTATTGCGATACTGCATGGCAATCTTAAAAACTCCTATTACTTTCATAAGGAAAATTACCACGATGGAGATATTATCAAAATTCGCCTCGCAGAAGAGGTGTCCTTCTTAAACAAAGGTTCCATTCGTGAAACCCTGGATCATCTTCCCGAAAATTCAAAAGTAATCATTGATGCATCCAATACCGAGTACATCGATTTTGACGTATTGGAACTGATCAAGGAATTCAGGGATATAAAAGCACCGATCAAAAATATTGATGCCAAACTGGAAGGGTTTCATGAGAAATATGAAATCGAAAATCAAATGAACGTGCAATCAGTACATTAATAACAAAAAAATATTATGGAGAAGTCATATCAAAAATTAATTAAGGGTAACCAAATTTACGCTGAAACAAAAATTCATGAAGATCCGGAATATTTTAAAAATTTGTCAAAGGGGCAAAAGCCGGAATACTTATGGATAGGCTGCAGCGATAGCCGTGTGCCTGCCAATGAAATTACGAAAACACAGAGCGGTGAAATCTTCGTTCATCGCAATATTGCCAACCTGGTGGTGCATACAGATAGCAACATGCTGAGCGTACTGGAATATGCAGTCAGATATCTGGAGGTAAAACATATTATCGTGTGTGGCCATTATGGATGCGGTGGGGTGAATGCATCAATGAGCGATACCTATCATGGCTTTGTAGATAACTGGTTGTGCAATATCAAAGATGTATATCATAAAAACAGTGCAGAGCTGGATGCTATAAAAAACCAGACAGACCGTGCAAACAGATTAACCGAACTGAATGTGATAGAACAGGTGCGAAACCTCGCAAAAACCACCATCGTACAACAAGCATGGGCCACGAGAGAATTACACCTGCATGGCTGGGTATATGGGCTTGATAACGGACTCGTAAAAGATTTAAGTGTAATTCATGACAGCAGAGAAAATATTGACCAGATCTATCGCTTTGCTTTCAACGAGTCTAAACCAAAGGCCCCCTTAATAGAAACTGTAGCAAAAAAAACAGCGGTAAAAAAGGTAGCGGTAAAAAAGGCGATGATAAAAAAGATACCATTAAATCCAATTGAAAAAGCTGCTAAACAAACAATGTAACAGCATCACGCATCAACGCTGCTCAGGGCAGTTACCAAATGCTTGAAAAACAATTTAAGGTTTGATTTTGATTATAATGTTCATTCAATGCAGTTTCGTATTTCGTGCGTTTATTTAAACACAGTGGCAGCAGTTCAGCCATTGCAGGGTGTAAAGCAAAATTTTACTGATAGCATAAAAGAACCGGAGCCGAAAAGTCCATACATTTTTTTAAGAAAAAGGCAGCAGGCAAAAGTGCTTAGCCGGTAATAAAAAAAACGATCGCTGGCAGAGGAGACTTTCTTAGACCTCATAAAAAACCAACTCATCCGGTGGCCTTTAGATTTTTATAAAATAAATTCAATAATAAAACAGCCTTCAACGGTAATAAAGGTTGAAGGCTGTTTTTATCAAAAAAATCCGGGGCTTAAATATTCAATCCGCCGCAGGCACTAATTACCTGTCCGGTAACATAGCTGCTCATATCACTTGCTAAAAATAAGGTTACGTTGGCAATGTCTTCTGCTGTAGCAAATCTTCCCAGCGGAATACCTGCTTTATATTTATCTGCAGCATCGCCTGCTTTTAAATAACTGGTCATATCCGTTTCTACAAAACCCGGCGCAATGGCATTGCAACGGATATTGCGGCTGCCCAATTCTTTTGCTACACTTTTTGTGAAACCAATAACGCCGGCTTTGCTTGCAGCATAACTACTCTGGCCGGCATTGCCCATTTCGCCAATCACCGAACTCATGTTGATGATCGATCCGGTTCTTGCCTTCATCATTGGTTTAATTACCTGTTTAGTCATGTAAAATACACTGTTCAGGTTTACATTGATCACCTCTTCAAACTGTTCCGGCGTCATACGCAACAACAGATTGTCTTTTGAAATACCGGCGTTGTTTACGCAAATATCAATTTGCCCAAACTCTTTGAGCACATCATTTACAAAACTTTCGCAGGCAGCATAATTGCCTGCATTGCTTTGATAAGCTGTTGCTTTTACTCCAAGGGCAGTCAGTTTTTCTTCCAATGCCTTTGCCTTTTCAGCACTGCTATCGCTTACATACGTAAAGGCAACATTAGCGCCTTGTTCTGCAAATTTAATGGCAACGGCTTCTCCGATACCCCTGGCACCGCCGGTTACAATGGCTGTTTTTCCTGCTAATAATTTCATTTGATTGTATTTTCTATTTGAGTTTTAAACCAAGTCGTTTGCACAAGATGAATGGTTGCAATTTGTTGTCTTTGTATTATTCCAATGGCATAATCTTTCGCAGGAAAAACTTTATAAAAGCTTTCGAAATCATCACTCCGGAGTAGTTCGATCATCGCTTTATAATTTCCCTTGAAGCTTTTTAGTTTTATAGCATTTTCGTTTTCCCTGTAAAATGGATACCCGCTTCTGGCTTGAATGATCCAAGCGGCAATATAATCCCTTTCATCATTTTTTATCTTTGCAATCTGCTGAATGTACAATTCTTTATTAAATGATTTGTTTACAGTTGCATAATATTCTTCAAAATTATCAGGATGATAGATTAAATTTTCGAATGAGTAGAAGGGTAAAACATACAAATAAGGATAATCCGTTTTAATTTGTTCCACCTCTTCATCTGAAAGATAATCCCGGTCGATTAACCCAAACTGCTGATGATTTTTTGCTTTGTGAAAGACGTCGATTTTATCAATTGCAACAACGAAAAAAGTATTTGGGATATTTAAATCATTGTAAAAAGGAGTATCGCTATTTTCCGAAAAAATTACTTTCCTCCCCTGAACCGACTTGTCAATAAAAGATTTTGAAACAGCAATTTCAAAAATCTCAAAATTGCTTTTATCCTTAGGAGTCAATGATTGTTTTTTATCAAAGTCTAAATCATCCAGATCTATAACACAACCGTTTTCATAATCTGTTGCAAATTGTATAAAACCGAGGGAATGAGATGCCGTCCAAAATTGGCAATTATCCGGAATCCAGTTTTCAATAATTTCTTTTAGAAAATTATATTGTAACAAGGTGTTTAAATGAAGATCAATTTCGTCAAAATAATACAAGTCTTTAGGAATCTCTTTTCTTGCAATTAAATTGATTAAAATATTAAAAATCTCCTTTTCGCCTGCACTCAGCAAATTATAATGAAAGATGCTATCACCCTTCTTGAAATTGACTTCTGCAACTTTTCCTTCCAATGGTGGTATTAATTCAATAAGTTGTAGCCGGGTGCCATTTTCTTTACTAAATATTCTATTGAGCGCTTCATTGATAGGCTTGATAACTTCATCCTTTATTTGCGACTTATCATCTGTATTTTTAAAAAATTCTTTAAGAAGTTTCCCGAAGATATGTTCGAGATCATTTTCAAAACGATCATCCCTATCAATAAAAGAGTAGGGCTTATCCCCATCATTCAGCACGTCAACTTGGTTGCCCAACTGCACTCTTGTTAACCTTGGTATTTGCCGTAAACTTGTTCTGCCATAGTACGAAGTAATAGGGAACCGTTTTATTTCACTTGATCCAAAAGAAGTTTTTCCTGTATCAGTAATAAAACCATTTCCAAAGTCAGCAATTATTTGAAAAGGTATTCCATTTTTTGAATAATATTTTTCTACATTTCCTGTAAATGAATGAAGCCTGTAACGATTTAAAACCTCGAATGCGTGAAAAACACTACTTTTTCCACTTCCATTACTTCCAATCAACAAAACTAATTTACATCTTTCAGGAATGTCCCGAATGGTTAGATCTGTAAAGCGTTTGAAACTTTTTAGCTGAAGGCTGTTGACTTTCATATTGCTAAGTTCGCAATTAATTTTATTTCTTCCAGAATTGCCCGCTCATTGCTTAGCCTTGGCACTTTATGCTGGCCACCGATTTTGTTTTTTGATTGCAGCCATTTATTAAACGAACCCTTAGCCAGTGAATGCACGATGGGCAGGCGCAGCGCAATGTCCTTGTGACGCTTGGCTTCGTAATCGCTGTTGCTGTTTTTTAAAGCACTGTCCAATTCTACAATGAAATGATCCAGATTATCCGGCTGTTGATCAAACTCTATCAGCCATTCATGGGCACCGTTGGTTTGCTCGCTAAAGTACACGGGCGCTGCGGTATAGTCATTTACCACGCAGCCGGTTTTTTCTGCTGCAATGGCAATGGCTTTATCACTGTTATCAACAATCACCTCTTCGCCAAAGGCATTCATATAATGTTTAAGCCTGCCAGTTACTTTTATTTTGTAAGGATTGATAGCGGTAAACTGGATGGTATCGCCAATCAAATAACGCCACAATCCGCCGGTTGTACTAATCACGAGGGCATACTGCTTACCTACTATCACTTTACCCAATCCTACCGTTTTAGCATCTATACTTTTGTATTGTTCTACCGGAAGAAATTCGTAAAAAACGCCATGCTCGGTAAAAAGCAACATACCGTCATCATCCGGACATTGCTGACCTGCAAAAAATCCTTCGCTTGCATTGTAAATTTCCAGGTAATTTATTTTGCCGCCCATGATCTTGTCAAACTGCTCCCGGTAAGGCACAAATGACACGCCGCCATTCATGTACAGCTCCAGGTTGGGCCATACTTCTTTGATGGTTTTTTTACCCTTTATCTCCAAAATTCTTTTTAATAATAGCAAGGTCCAGGTTGGCACACCGGCTATGGAAGTCACATTTTCTTCAGCGGTTATCCTTGCCAGTTGTTCTATTTTATCTTCCCACTCATCCAGCAATGCAATGCTTAATTCCGGCGTTCGAAGCCACTGTCCCCAGAAGGGTGTATTCTGCATCAGCACTGCACTTAAATCGCCATACTGAATTTCTTCGTTCATTTTATTCAACTGGTGACTGCCACCAATTACCAGCCCTTTACCAGTGAGCAAATCGCTGCCCGGAAAATTTTTATAGTAGAAAGTAAGTACATCTTTGGTAGCCTTAAAGTGATTGTCCTGCAGGCTTTCATCGCTGATGGGGATGAATTTGCTTTTATCGGAAGTGGTGCCACTGCTTTTTGCAAACCAGTTAATGGGAGTATTCCACAATACATTTTCTGCGCCATCCATCATCTTCAACACATAAGGCTTAATATCATCATACTCCTGTATGGGAACATTTTTTTTAAACTCTTTCAGTGTAAATAGTTTTGAGAAATGATACTTTCTTCCAAATTCGGTGTATTGTGCAGCGGTTACCAGTTCCTGCAAAACTTCCCGTTGCACAGCAACCGGGTGCCTGCTCCAGTTTTCAATGCGCCAGAACCGCATGCGAGCCAATCGTGATATTGCAGGAGATAGAATTTTCATTAACAGTTGGCAAAATACGCAATAGTAATGAAAGATGGTAAAGCGATTCGAATCTTTTGTTGAAGCAAAAAAGGGTAAAGACCAGCCAAAGCATCAACCATGGCGTGTTTGGTTTTTAGTAGGTGAGATATCATAACGGCATATAATTGAAAAGCCAGTTACCATAAAGCCAACTAAAGCAATGCAGCAATTTTTCCGCCACTGCTGAACACTATTATTGTAGTCGATTTAAATGGATTTGACAGATTTTAACACAAATAAAATCTTATTTAAGGCGGCAGCGGTATCCAATGACTGATCGGCGTAAATTTCGTTGACTTCATTTAACAGGTTGGTGTTTTCACTGTCTTTTGCATACGTAATCACCGCATTTTCTACCTCCTTTAAAAATTTATGGTATTCTTCCAGTTGCAGATCTTCTTCTATAAAGTCGTTTGCAGAACCAACGGCCTCACTGGAATTAGCCGATAAGCGGTCATTTTTTATCCGCTCAATATTTTCCAGACCGGCTAAAGCCCTTTCTACTTTTGTAACCAGGCTTTCAAGTGATACCGTTTGACTGGCAGCTTCGAGGTGTAAATAGTCTTTTCGCTTCAGCTCAAAATTACGGCCCAGGTACAAACGCCGTACCTGTTCATCGGCAGCCAATTCCTCTGCAGTGCCATGTTTAAATATTTTACCATCAATCAACAGGTAAGCCCTGTCGCAAATGGAAAGCGTTTCGTTTACGTTGTGATCGGTGATTAAAATACCAATGTTTTTATATTTCAGCTTTGCGATGATTTCCTGTATGTCTTCTACCGCAATGGGATCTACACCGGCAAAGGGTTCATCCAGCAATACAAATTTTGGATCTACTGCCAGGGCCCGGGCAATTTCAGTCCGGCGTCTTTCGCCACCGCTGAGGGTATCTCCATTGTTTTTTCTTACTTGTGTCAGGCGAAATTCATCCAGCAGTCTTTCCAGCTTTTCCCGCTGTTCCAGTTTGGTAAGTTTGGTCATTTCCAATACCGCAGTAATGTTATCCTCCACACTCAGTTTTCTAAAAACGCTGGCTTCCTGGGGCAGATAAGCAATCCCCATTTGGGCCCGTTTGTACATCGGTAGTTTTGAAATATTTAAATCGCCTAAAAAAACCTCTCCCTCGTCTGGCTTTATCAGGCCCACTACCTGGTAAAAAGAGGTGGTTTTGCCGGCACCATTTGGCCCAAGCAAGCCCACAATTTCGCCCTGTGTTACATTGAAAGAAACTTTATTAACAACGGTACGACTACCGTAAACTTTTACCAGGTCTTTTGTTTGTATAGTTAAACTCATGATTTGTAAAAATAAGTTATCTGCTTTAATTGATCTTCATTTTAACAAAGATGGGACATTTTAAAAGGGAATTTTTACCGGCAGCTTTACTCCCTGGTTAGTTGCCGGCAGATTAAAAATACAGTAACAAAAGTTATCAGCAGCAGGGTAGCAAAACCGGGTAGGTTATCCTTGCAGCCATTGGTAAATTTTCCCATTACCTTTTTATTGTTAAAGATATGGAGGATGACAGCAATTAGAACCGGTGCCGTTAAACCATACAATATAGCAGCGTAAAAGTCTTAGTCGTCAGCACCTGCCAACAAATTACGATAATCATATTTTTGATAGTCCTTATTCCTTTCTTTTTCTTTAGTAATTTCAATTAATTCATTTTTAACTTCAATTCTTAACCAATATTCTGGGTTTAAATGTGAGAATGAACTAAGCTTTAATACAATGCTGGCAATTAGTTTTCTTTCCCCTACTAAATACTTATGAAGATTACTGTCTCTCATCTCAAAGAAATCTGCTAGTTTCTTTTGAGGTACGTTAAATGTTTTAAGGTACAATTTGACAAAGTCTAAAACTCTGATTCTTTCTGAAACATTCTCAGATTTTATATAATCCTCAATTCTATATTGTATAGCTAATAATTCATTTCTTAACTTTCTTTCTTTAGATTGTTTTTGAGAATGAACAGTTATGAAATCATTTAAAGTGTTTCTTTTATCTTCATTCCAAATTTCCGTTATTTGAATTTCCTTGCTTTTCATGATATTTAATTTAGAAATTTAGTGATTAGATTTTCTCCAGTTTCGGGGCTTATTACCATGATCGTCTCCCCCCATTTTAATGCTCCATATTTTTGACAATAAACCGCCATTAATTTTATCTCATCGTCCTTGTTTTCCTCTACTATATCGAATGTTAACCAACCTTTGAAATGTTCAATACCAAGAAGGAAACTAAGTCTGCAAGCATATGCTATTAAGCAACCTGCAACATTGTCATATTTTTTAGTTTTGCCTTTATTCGCTTGCGCTGGTGACCAGGCACGGGCCCGGTACTTTCCACAAAGGCTTTATTTGATTTGGTTTAGTTGCAAGCTTCATTTTTAAAACGGGTTGAATTGCAATGGAGATATTTAAAGGGCATCTCTAAAAACTCATTTCTTATTTGACCTCACCTTTAATTCCTCTCCCCCGAAAAATTCGGGGTCTTCGGCAAAAGAGAGGAAAAGGTAAGTTTTTAGAGATGCCCTAAAGATAGTTGGCAATTTTATTTAGCCGGGTTCAATTTACTATTTTTATTACCCAGATTTTAAGCAATGAATTTTAATAAATTAAAGGCATCAAAAGAAACATTCATTGACACGATTGAAAAATCAAAATGGAAAAACTTTCTACGGCAAACTTACCTATATCTATCTTGAAATGCCCAATTTCAAATCAAAAAAAATGAGTTATCAACCCGTTTGGATAAGTGGCTTTATTTCACCTGGCATCTGGAAGATTTTCAGACGATTCCAGCTATATTTAAAGATGACGTATTTACCCGGGCCTTTGAAAAGGCAGAAATCGCCATGTTTGGCCAGCCGAATTGGATATTTACGAAAACAGTTTGAAAATTTACCGGGATTTGAAAGGCGTAATTGAAACTGCTTGTGACGATGGAAAACCAGAAAGTAAAATAGAAACCGCAAGTAGAATGAAATAAAAAGGGCTGTCGGTAAGAGACATTGCTGACCTTACCGGACTTTCAGAAGAGGAAATAAAAAAGCTTTAATGCAAAAAACACCTGGTGAAAATGAATGCGTCTTAATTTCGGTTAGCTAAGCTATTCGACTCAAATAAAATTCATCCGTTTTTCATCCATATTGGTCAGTTAAAGCACCTCTTTTGATTGACATCGAATCAACCAAATGCAATCAATTAAATGTTACTTTTTGTTATTCTCCCCATCCTCCCTATTTTCACGCCATGCCACCTACTCACCTACATATCATTCAATTACTGCAATGCATCGAACTGGAAGAAAAAGAACAGGTAAAGCGGTATAGTTTAGATCAGCAGCACACGCTAAAATCCCTGAAGGCAGAGGGTTTGGCACTGCATCCGATTGCGGTTACCCGTAAAAATTTTGGCTACGCCGATTATCCCGAAATCAGCTTCCGGCTTAACTTTCCGGCAGAAACCAACCTGTTTAAAGATGGTGCAGCTATTGAATGTTTTGTAACCGGTGAAGAACCGGTGAAAGGCGTTTTGATCAACCTTGATGGAAAATCGGGAGAGTTCCGGCTATTTGCACCCGACTTTCCGGATTGGATAGAAGACAATGGTGTGGGTATAAAATTAGCCCCGGACCAACGCACCACCACTATCATGAAATCGGTGTTGAAAGAGATGGAGCACAACAAGGAATTGTATGCGTTATTTGAAAAATTACATCCCGATGTTCCGGTAGAAAAGATTGCTCCGTTATCTCCTTCCATATCGCTGGATTTTAAAAACCATGCGTTAAACCAGAGCCAGCAAGAGGCTGTGAAGGCGATTGTACAAAACGAAAACATTACCATTGTACATGGTCCGCCCGGCACCGGAAAAACCACTACCCTGATTGAAGCCATTGTACAATTGGTAAAAGCAGGCGAAAAAATATTGGTGGCCGCACCCAGCAATACAGCCGTTGATAATATTGCGAAAGGCCTGATTGCGCAAAGCCTGCACGTGTTAAGAGTTGGCAATACCAGCAAGGTAGACGAAACGATTTTTTTACATACGCCCGAAGGAAAATTATCCAACAGCAAACAACAAAAAGAGATTAAGGAACTAAAGATACGAGCAGAGCAGTTTCGCAAAATGGCGCTGAAATATAAACGGAGTTTTGGCAAAGCAGAAAGAGAACAACGCAACCTGTTATTTAAAGAAGTAAAAAACATCCGCACCGAAATAAAAAAAATACAAGCCTACAATGAAGAAAAACTATACACCGAAGCGGAGGTAATTTTAGGCACTCCCATTGGTTTGTATGATTCAAAAATTAAGCACCTTACTTTTCACACGCTGGTGATGGATGAAGCCGGGCAATGTATTGAGCCCCTTGCCTGGTGTGTGTTTCCGCTGGCACAAAAGTATGTGCTGGCCGGCGACCATTTGCAGTTGCCCCCAACTGTTTTAAGCAATGAAGCTACCCGGCTGGGATTCAATCAATCTGTTTTGGAAAAGAGCATTGCGGCCCTTAGTAATATTTACCTGCTCAATACCCAATATCGGATGCGGGAAGCCATCGCCGGCTTCAGCAGCAACTACTTTTACAATGGCCTGCTGCAAACGGCTGCTCACCTCATCAATACCGGTGCCCATATCAGCTTTATAGACACTGCTGGCTCCGGCTACAACGAAGAGCAGGGCAGCAATGGCATGAGTTTACAAAACGAAGGCGAGCTAAGGATTGCCCAAAAAATAATGGAAACCGAAACATTGAATCCGCTGCAGACTGCTTTTATTTCGCCCTATGCCGGGCAGGTGGCTGCGGCAAAAGCTGTGCTGCCAAAAGAAATGCGGATCAGCACCATCGATAGTTTCCAGGGGCAGGAAAAGGAGATCATTATTTTGTCGCTCGTACGAAGCAACGATGATGGCGATATTGGCTTTTTAAAAGATTACCGCAGAATGAATGTAGCCATCACCCGGGCTAAAGAACAATTGTTTGTAATTGGCGACAGTGCTACCATTGGTGCAGATGCCTTTTACAATTCGTTTCTTACTTATATCGAAAAATCGGGTACCTATCGAACTGTTTGGGAGTTTGAAATGTGATGACAGGAGCTAAGCTACGTTGCTACTTTCACTACGTCCTGCAACTTATTATCCATAGTTTTTAAACTTATGGGCATCTCTAAAAACTCATTTTTTTATTTTACCTCACCTTTAATTCCTCCCCCCCGAAAAATTCGGGGTCTTCGACAAAAGAGAGGAAAAGGTAAGTTTTTTAAAGATGCCCTTATTTTAACCATAACATAATACCTTCGGCCAAATAACCTCCATTTGGGACATTTCACAAATAAAGTAGTTTTAATAACCGGCGCATCATCAGGAATCGGAAAGGCATTGGCGTTGAGTATAGCGGATCAATCGGTGCATTTACTATTGGCAGCCCGCCGGATGGATGAATTGAAAACA
>JBBQKO010000099.1:0-14067 GCA_038327005.1 Chitinophagales bacterium
TGGCACCATAGGCTTTGCAACCTTTTTTACTTCCTTCTTTTCTACAGGTGCTTTTTCATTCGGAAAATTATTTTGTAACAGGTCTTCATTGGTATTTCCTTCTGCATCCTTCAATGGACTTGGCATAGGTGCCTGACCTTCCGGAGTAACCTGGTTAAATACTTTTTCTACATGAATCCATTTGCCATTCTTCCATTTAAACGCTTCGTAATCGCCGTCTGGTATAAATGTCCACTTTTTCTTAGGTTCGCCTGTTTCTGATTCAAGGTGTTCAAAAATTACCAGGTTCAGATCATTGTCATACGTTAATCTTGCCCCTGCATTTTTTTTATACTCCAGTATATAACGGCTTACTGCTGGTTTAAAGACCGCATCTTCTTCAAAACTGAAAAGCCTTCCGCCAAACACGGGTTCATCATTGCTAAAACTAAGTGTTTCAATTATTTTCCGGTTGCTTCGGATATTGTTTTCATCGTAGCCCAAGAAGGTATAGTAGTTTTGAGCGCCACTTTTTGTTTGAATAATTTTATAATACACGGCGCCGATCCAACCTTTATTATTGGCAAAAGTATCGGCGAGGTTAATCGTAATATCTGATTTGTCAATCAGTGGAAATAATTTTAAAGAGCCATCACTTGTTCTCATTTGAATGGCTCCATGTTGGCGTACCATATTTTCGTTGATGATCAATTGCCAGGTAAAAATCCTGAAACTGCTATCTGGTGGAACTAGTTTGGAGATGGTTTCCAATGAATCGAACGGATAATAAAAAGAGTTTTTAGTTAGCAATGCACGGACAAACATTTTTGTGAAAATGCTATCTGCATTAAAACGGTCTGTAGCTGTATTTCCTTGAATGAGTTTTAGGGAATACATTTTTGCAGAATCTTCCTTTTGTTGCAGTAGCTTAACTTCTGCCTGGCTAATTCGCTGGGCAAAAATTAGCAGTGACATGATATTGAGTAGTGAAAATAACAACAGTTTCTTCATGGGTGCAAAGTAAAATAATAGTTTCAGTATTAAAATTTTAATGATGACATTTAACGAAAGGTTTTGCAGCAGGCAGCGGGGTTTCGTGTACTAATTTGTACAAAGCCACATTAAAAATAGGTAACTGAATGACTCAATGGTATCAAGGAAATGCTGGTAAAGAATGCATAGAATGGTTTCATGCTGGTTCTAATTGATGGGTAGAAGCGAATTGCCAGAACTACAACTACTTTTATGTTAAGCATTAATTGGCGGCTAAAAGGTTACCAACCTTAGCAGGAAGACTATTACAAAACTCATGTCCAAGGTTGGCAACCTTATTTGCAACAAGTGCCAATAAATTTAACATAACACTACTTACCTTTTTACTGCAAACATCGGTACCACTATGAGTTACTTAAACGCTACTTCCTCTATAGCATTGACCATTTTATTCCAACTGTATTTTTTCTTTTCTTCAATCAAATGCGGAAGGAAATGATGTTCACCTTTTTCAAAAAACGTTGTAATTTTTTGTGCAATAGATGTGGCATTTGGCTCAGCAACCAGACCCACTTTATTATCAGGCACCATCTCCGGCAGGCCACCTACATTGGTTACAATCATTGGTATTTCAAAATGATAGGCGAGGGGCGTAACGCCGCTTTGCGTAGCGGTTCGGTAAGGTTGCACCACCACATCTGCAGCGCACAAATAATATTTCACTTCGTTGTCCGCTATAAAATGGGTATGCAATATCAGTTGATCCTTAATATCCAGTTTTGCAATCTGATCCTCATACAATTTAGGGCTATCATAAAATTCGCCGGCCACCAATAGTTTTACGGAAGGCATGGTGGCTTGCAGTATTTTCATTGCATCCAGTAAAATATCCAGCCCTTTGTATTTTCTGATAAAGCCAAAAAACAATAGAATGGAATCATTCTTATTTATTTGCAAATGCTCTTTGGCCGCATTCCTGCTGATCTTTTCGCCAAAATTATCGTACAGCGGATGTGCGATAAATTTAGAAGGTTTTCCGGGTGCAAATTTTTTCAGGTCGTTCAATACCTTTTCACTCATGGTGATAAAAGCATCCACCGGTTTTACAAAGTATTGTGTAAGCAGGCTGTCCCAGGGTTTGGGTTCATGAGGAATGATATTATCTGCAATGCACACAATTCGGGTATGATTATTTTTTTTGATGATGCGTAAAATGCTGCCCAGGCAAGGCGCCATAAACGGAAGCCAATACCTTACCACTACCAGATCGGGTTGTAGCTTTTTTATTTCATCACCAACACTTAGCCAGTTGAACGGGTTGATGGAATTGATTCGTGTATGAATATCCAAACCGGCTGGTGCAGGGTCAGTGGTAAATTGGGTAGATCCCGGAAATAAAAACCCGGGGTATTGCAACGAGAAACTAAAGATGCTAACCTTGTTGCCAGCCGATAAAAATTCATTCGCCAGCCGTTCGTTAAAAGTAGCGATGCCACCACCTCTCAGCGGATGTGCAGAACCAATGATGATTATTTTTTTGCTTCCCTGCTGCGACTGAAAAGGGGCATCGGTGTTTGGCATAAGTTAGTTGATCCCGATTTTCTGATCAATTAAATAAAAATTCCGGTCGTTTGTGTTGCGGGCAATCAGTTCGCCCAAAAATCCGGCTAAAAACAATTGTGTACCAATCACGATGGAGATAATGCCGACATAAAACAAAGGGCGGTCGGTCATATTAAACCGGGAGTGAAATATTTTTTCTGCAAATAAATATAGCCAAATAATAGTCCCTATAAAAAATACAATGCTGCCCCACAAGCCAAAAATATGCATTGGTCTTTTACCAAACTTACCCATGAATAAAATAGAAGCAAGATCAAGAAAGCCGTTTACAAAACGACTCCAACCAAATTTCGTAACGCCATACTTCCGTGGACGGTGTTCCACCACTTTTTCGCCAATCTTTTTAAAGCCGGCCCATTTCGCCATTACCGGAATATAGCGGTGCATTTCGCCATATACTTCAATTGATTTAACCAGTTTGTTTTTATAAGCTTTTAAACCGCAGTTAAAATCGTGTAGCTTTATTTTAGTAGCCTTGCTTGCCGTGAAATTAAATAATTTAGACGGCAGGTTTTTAGTGAGTTTATTATCATATCGTTTCTTTTTCCAGCCACTCACCATATCGAAACCATCCTCCACAATCATTTTATAAAGGCCGGGTATTTCGTCCGGGCTATCCTGCATATCCGCATCCATGGTAATGACCACTTCGCCCTGCGCTGCTTTAAAGCCTTCATTCAAAGCGGCGCTTTTACCATAATTGCGTTGAAATTTAATTCCCCGGATCAGGTTGTTGCGCAGGTGGAGCGATTCAATAACTTCCCAGGAATTGTCGTTGCTGCCATCATCCACCATGATCACTTCATAGCTGAAATTGTTGGCAAGCATTACGCTTTCGATCCATGCAGCAAGTTCTGGCAATGATTCGTCTTCGTTGTAAAGCGGAACTATAATTGATATATTCATAATGAAAGCCCTCGTTCCCAACAGGGAGATATTTGACGATTCTGTGTAACAACAATGGCGATCGTTGCGGCATTTTTTTTTCAGAATCAGTTGAATGAATGCTGTTTTTTATTTTCTGAATCCTTGAATTGGTAATACAATTTATTCGATGCTTCCGGATCCTGTTTCTGTTTCTTTAATGCAATGCTTTCTAAAACCAGCATGTTTAATCTATGCGATCGTCTTATTTTTCTGACTTAAAAAACCGGCTGCAATTACGGTAATCAGTGCGCCTAAGATAAGGTATCTGAAAACTGCTGCGGAAATCATCAGTGGCATAAACATTTTTTTCAACTGCTCAGAATTGGCAGCAATTTCATTGGGTAAATGGTCCCCCTGTTGAATAAGTAGCTTGCTATTCTCTGCAATTTTACCATCCCTGAATTCGGGATTGCCACTAAAATAGGCAAAGGTAAATACCGCCATGATCAATGCAATTACCACAAATGTTTTAAAGCCAACCGAGAAATAATCTTTGAAAGCTTTTTTCTCAGTATCTGATTTTGAATAATCAAACAAGCTCCATCCTATGCCGAGGCAAAATATAAAATAAACGATGAACTGAAAATAACTTTCTACCGGATTCTTTAAAACATACAAAGAAAAAAGAGATGCAAGTACCATACCGGCTCCGGTAACCAATCCTTTTTGTGAAGGTGTTCTTAGTTTCATTTAATTAAAAAATGTTTTTGTTCCGTTAATTATCCCAATCACTTTTCCCTTCAGTTGTTTGCCAATAAAAGCCGAGTTTTTCGATTTCGATTGTATGTTCGTTTCTTCAAATGTACACTCCGTCTCCGGGTTAAAAAGCGTGAGCGTAGCTGCCGCGCCTTCTTTTATTTCCGGCATTGACAATCCAAAAATTGATCTTGGGTTTACGGATAATTTTTCAACCAGGTCACCAATGGTCGTTTGTTCATTCACCAAAGACCAAACTACGCCGAACAAGCTCTCCAGACCGATCATTCCATTTTTTGCATATTCAAATTCGCACACTTTGCTATCGTAATTCTGCGGAATATGATGCGATGCAATACAGTCGATGGTTCCATCCAGTAAGCCCTGCACCAACGCAAGCCGGTCAGTGGTTGTTCTTACCGGCGGATTTACTTTTAAATTGGTGTCATATTGCTGCAAATCTTCATCGCAGAAAAACAAGTGGTAGGGTGTAACCGAACAAGTGATCTTTACTTCGGCGGCCTTTGCTCTTTTTATATATTCCAAACTTTTTGAAGAAGATACGCCGGTAAAATGCAGTTTGCTGTCGGCATAGCGGGTAAGTTTAATATCTCTTGCTACCATCAATTCTTCTGCCATGGCAGGTTTGCCCGGCAAGCCGAGTTGGGTAGAAATGATACCCTCATTCATTAGCCCGCCGCTACCGATACTTTTGTCTTCCGGAATCTGAATCACCGTTCCATCAATTGTTTTTACATACTGCAAAGCCTTTAATAACAATCCGCCATCCTGTATGGCATTGATTCCATCACTAAATGCAACGGCACCGGAATTGGCCATATCATACATTTCTGCCAATTCTTTCCCTGCTGCATTTTTGGTAACAGCACCAATCGGGTGCACTTTAACACCGGATACAGCCGATTTTTGAACGATGTACTCCACCTGCGATTTGGTATGCACTACCGGATTTGTATTGGGAACAATCATCACATCGGTGAAACCACCCGCCGCTGCGGCCATAGTGCCGCTTTCCAGCGTTTCCCGGTATTCGAAACCCGGATCGCAAAAATGTGCAAACGAATCCATCCAGCCAATGCTAACATGTAAACCTTCCTGTTGGATCAGTTGATCAGACGGTTCGTTTATTTCATCTGCTATAATAGCAATAAAACCATCTTTAATAAAAATATCTTTGGATTGTCCGTTAAAAGGAGAGGAAGCACTAACAATAACGGCTTGTTTGATTAAAACATTCATGAATAAAAAAGTTGCGCTAAGGTACAATATCTTGTGTTTTTATAATTGAAAATTTCTATTACTTTTGCCTTCCCTTTGCAAATCAACCTGGGAAAGGAAAAAATCGGGATGTAGCGCAGCCCGGTAGCGCACACGTCTGGGGGGCGTGGGGTCGCAAGTTCGAATCTTGTCATCCCGACAAGTAACAAAAATCTCTACTTCTCGTAGGGATTTTTTTATTCCTTTTTTTTTCTTAAAATTACGATTGCATGGGGTCGTCCCGCATAAGGCGGGATCATCCCGACAAACTAAATCTCTGCTTTTGCAGAGATTTTTTTATGCCTCATTATGTTTACAAATTAAAAGCTGCAAAGGGGTAACGCACTTAAAAGTATGTCTGGTTCCGGTTAGTCAATAGAATATTTGTTTAAAATATCTTGAGTGTAAAATGAACCAATATTATTTTAAAATATTCATCCCGCTTGTCTGTTTACATGGGTGGCATTCAATGGCGAAAGTTACAATAGTGCGACAGCAGCAATAAAGTAAGTAACAGACCGTAAATACCGCTGTATCTAATGGATATTTAAAGAAGTGAATAGTAGTACTGGTGGTAGTTAAATAAAAAATTGAGTAGAAAAACTTAGGATGCCAACATCATTATTTATTCCAATAATGCACTCATTTAAATTTGTTGCCAGATGCTACTTAAATTTCCAGCCCAAAGAATAGCGGTTTATATTTTAGTAAATAAGCTAACTTTCTAACCGCTCACTTATATTTTTAGCTGCTTTATATATAAGTTTAGAGATTTTTTCTTTGTGTGAGTCTATGTAACGGCTTTGTGTTACAAATATACTAAGTGAAGCCACTACCTTATCGCTTTTATAAATCGGCACAGCAAACCCAACTGTGTGAGATAAAGAGATTGTTTGTACAAATTCATTTTCCCTTTTTTCCAGTAATTGCTTATTAAGTTCTTTCATAGTTTGCGTACCTGGACATGTTTTTTTTTTGAGGCAATCCTAATTGCTTTGGGAAGTTGATCAACCTGCTGCAGGTATTGCCTCGCCTTCTATTTACCAGGTTAAGGGAAAACAATTTATTGTAATAGCTTGTGGGGGAAAGCTGTGTGCTGGATAGCATATCTGATTTGTTAAAAAAGGAAAAGAAAACCAACAAGGTATTCAACCAGCATTTGGATATTTTAATAAAACAGATTTCTTCTATGAAACCTATACCACCCATAGTATTTTCAACCACCCCAGCGGATTTTAATTTAAAATGAAATCGCTTTGCGTCAGGCTTATCAAAAATAAAATAGGTCTTCGCTGGATTTTACCCATGGATATTAAATTAAACCATTTAGCGGTTTATGAAACAATTTTAATCTACGCAGCATCAGAAGTTACAAGACAACACCAACCACTTTTAAGGCCAATGTGAACAAATTTTTTTTCTAAAGATTGCTGGTATGACAAAATTTATATAACTTGGCATTGTAAAACTATAATTCAATTATATTGAATAAAAAACTTGTATTTTTATTTGTGAGTTGATGTTTTAATAAAATGTTGCAGGCTAAAGTTCCTTTGTCAGCATACAACGCACTCAACGTATTGTACTTCTTTTAATGGTTTAAGGTAATTATTATGTGTTTTGGATTTGATTGTTTGCGATGCTTTTGAGTTTTTTCCTGTTTTGCTTTTGTCTCCATAAAGCACAATAAAAGGCCTTCATCGAGCTTACACGTTTTTTAGTAAGTAGTCATCAGTTTGAATCACCGTTAACAGTTTCAGCTAATTGGATATAGCTTATTAATAAAGTTTCAACAAAAAAAACGATTATTTATGAAAAAACTTACTATGCTTGTCTGTCTTTTAATTTTCATTCTTTTCTCTCCAAAAGCGTTCGCTACCAATTATTATGTATCGGCCTTAACTGGTGATAATGCTAACGCCGGTACCCTTAGCCAGCCTTTTGCAACTATTCAATACGCCGCCAACTTAACCAGCCCCGGCGATACCGTGTTTATAATGAACGGAACATATTTCTCTTCTCCTGTGGCAAGCCAAACAATCTTGAACATAACCCGCTCCGGCACCGATGGGAATTACATAAGCTATAAAGTATTTCCGGGGCATACGCCGAAGATTCAACTTTTAAGTGGGCTGAATTATCAGATATGGAGAGCGATTGCTGTAAACGCATCTTATATTATTGTAGATGGTATAGAAATAGAGGGAGCCAATGCCAGCTTAAACTATGCGGATGCCTTCCAAACCTGGCAGGAATACGAAAGTGGTACACCAGATTGGAATAAGATTGCCGCACATAATTGTAATGGTATTTCTATCGCTCAAAGCGGCCCTGCGCACCATATAATTATAAAAAATTGCAAAGTTTATGATGCCGGCAGCGGAATTGGTGCTGGAAATTGCGATTATATAACCATTGAAAACAACCTTGTTTATAATAACTCCTGGTACACTATGTATGCCACAAGCGGCATTAGCATTCTGGATCCGAGGAGCATTGATGATTTTACGGGTTACAAAATTTTCATACGTAATAATATCACTCATAATAATAAAGCCCTCATCCCATGGGAGCGGATCAATGCACTGAGTGATGGTAACGGAATTATCCTGGATATCAATACTGGAAACGCCTCAGTGCCCGCATACGTAGGCCGTTATCTGGTAGAAAATAATGTGAGTTATAACAATGGCGGAGGTGGGGTACACGCTTACAGATGTGCCCATGTGGACATTATCAATAATACCGCTTACAATAATGGTACAGTGGTAGGATACCCCGAAATTGATGCCAACCAATGTTCGGATGTAAAAATTTATAACAATATCATGTATGCCCGTACCGGGGGAGCTGCAAACGGAAACGATAACAATACCATTTACGATTACAATATGTATTTTAACGGTCCATCCTATAAAAATGGTCCCAATGATAAAACAGCTAACCCGCAGTTTGTGTTGCAGGCAACAGATGCTGGTGCCAATTTGCAATTAAAGAATACCAGCCCGGCTATCAACAATGGAAGCAACATGGCAGGACAGTTTAGCCCGTTTGATATTTTAGCTGTAGCCCGCCCGGTAGGTTTTTCTACCGATATGGGTGCTTATGAATATCCCACCGTTATTACCCGCCCGGAAATAAACCTTAAACAAGGCACCATCAATATTTTAAACAATACCGGTAGTTTCGATTTTGGCGATGTAGCTTCAACAGATCCTAAAATTGTAACCTTTACCATTCAAAACATTGGCGATGCCGCCATAGATATTACTGGAACACCCAAAGTTGCTGTAACGGGAGCGGGATTTTCTGTAACTACGGATGCACCAGCTTCCGTAGCGGCCAATGCATCGGCTACTTTTGAGATTCAATTGTCTACAGCCACTGTCGGCGTGTATTCGGGAACCATTAGTATTGCCAACAATGATGCCGACGAAAATCCATACAACTTTGCTATAACGGGTTATGGGTATGATGGAACCAAGGCATTACAAACCATTACTTTTAATCCTCTACCGGTTAAAACAACCGGCACGCCAGATTTTGATCCGGGCGCTTCATCAAATGCAGGATTGCCGGTAAGCTATACCAGTTCCAATATCAATGTTGCTACAATTGTAGCTGGTAAAATACGCCTTGTAAATCCTGGTACTGCTACCATCACCGCTATTCAGGCGGGGGATGCGGCTACCAATCCGGCTAAAGCTGTAACGCAGTTGCTAACTGTTACACCGGTATTGCCAGCACCAGGTGTAAACATGGTGAGCAACCCTACTTTCGATGTAAATACCGCAGGCTGGAGCTTTGCAACCAGAAATGGTGGCGCGGCCACGGTTACGTCGGTTCCAATGACAGGTTCATCCACCAACGTAGGTAAAGTGACCGTCACGAACCTTGGTTCTACCACCGGTATCGACAATGTTCAATTGAGTACGAGGGTATTTTTAGTGAAAGACAGAAATTATTTGATCACCTTCAAGGCAAAAGCCGATGCACCGCGGAACATTACATTGAGACTGCTACAGGATGTGTCGCCTTTTGGTACCCTTTATACCGTTAGTAACATTGGATTAACCACCACACAATCTACTTACGGGTTTTACGCTTATACCAGTACTTTCACTGGGTACGTTGCTTTGCGGTTTTTTGTAGCCACCAATAATACGCCGGTTTATTTTGATGATGTAGAATTGATTGAAGAAGTTCCTGTTGTTTTGCCAATTGGCCTGCAATCATTTACTGGTAGTCTCACCGGCAACAATGTGTTACTTAATTGGGCCACCGCACAGGAAGAAAATGCAAAAGAATTCGGGATAGAAAAAAGTACCAACGGAAGAAGCTTTTTTGTTATTGGAACGATCGCCGCTAAAAATGCCAGCAACGGATATCAATATTCTTTTATTGACTACAATGTTTCCGAAGGGCAGTTTTTTTACCGTTTAAAACTGGTAGATAAAGACGGATCATTTAAATCCAGCAAAACAGTGTCTTTAAAGAAAGGATTGATTGTTGAAACCGGTGTAAAAGTTTTTCCTAATCCTGTTGTCGGCTCTTGCCTGGTTTCTTATCCGGTTGCATTTAAAAACGCTTCATTAAGTATTTTCCGGATTGATGGTAAAAAAATAGTGGATTATAATATTGTGGCCGGTTCAACCCAAAGAAATGTTGACATAGCAGGACTAAGCAGTGGCTATTATATTATGGTATATAATAACAACCAGCAGACAATAACCTGTAGATTTATAAAATAAATTTAAACGGGAAGTGAACAAAATAGCAACACGTTAACTTAATCTGTAAGTAAAAAACTAATCCTGAAAAATCATATACATCCGGTAAATTTCCGGGTGTATATTTTTTTCGCTGTTGTTTATTGGGGAGTGTAAAAATTGAAAAGCAAATACCTATCAGTTGTGAAGCAGTTGCTAAATGATTACCATCTTCTTTCTGCAACAAAATCTTTGCGAATTGACTCTTTTAAAACCGGGCTGGTTTTCTTTTAGTAGTGGTAAAAAGCATCAATTATTGCAGCCATGATGAAGCATTGTAATGTAACATGCACCAGTGATTTGTTGAAAAACCAATACACACATTTCCATGCTATTTTTTAAATGAAACACCTATCAATAAAAATGCAGTAGGCAAAAAGTGGCTTTAACTGGTGTGGTTGATAAAACTTGTAGCGAAAAAAGGGTATAAAAAATCAGTATTAATCTTCGTTCTGTTCAAGGCGATCTTTAATTTTTTTTGCTGCACGTTTAATATTCTTCGAGATTTTTTCTTGAAGAACTGGTTTAATTCTGCTCTCAGGCAGGAATACACTCAGGCTCGCAATAACCTGTTTTTGCCTGTATATGGGAACAGCAATTCCTACGATGTGATTTTCATTGAGAGTTTGCACAAACTCTTCTTTTTTGATTTTTTGTAGTGCCAGCTCAAGTGCTTCACGTGTTTGAATGCCCGGCCAGATATTTGCCTGCGGTATTCCAATATCGGAAACGATATTATCTAATTCTTTTGGCGTAGAAAATGAAAGTAATAGCCTCCCCGTTGCCGTAGAATATATATCCGTTTCTGCCCTTGCACGTACCTGTAAATCCTGGTCACAATTCACTATGTGAATAATGTAGCGCTTGTTATTCCTTAAAATCCCTATAAGACAGGTTTCATTCAATTGTTTTGTAAGGTCTTCCATAATATCTTTGGCAGCAAGTATAACATTTTGATTATAGGAGAGATTACCCGATAACTGGTATGCCCCTGCTCCCAAACGATACCCGTCTTTCCTGCTAACCCGTTCGAGGTAATTTTTTGCCAGCAAAGTTTTTACAATATTGGCGGTAGTGGACTGGCTGAGTTTGGCATTTTCCGCTATTTTAATGAGCTGGACTGGGGCCTTTCCCTGCTTTGCAACGAATTCTAAAATATCCAGCGCCCTGTTGATTACTTGTATCATGTTATTGTTTATATCTGTAAAGTAATAAAGATATTCAATTCAATTTTATTGAACATGAATTTTTTATGATGAAGTAACTAACCCTTTTTGAAGGTAAAACAAATACAGCACAGCGAAATTATTCAAAACATTAAAAGGCGGGCTTTCAGAAATTCTTAGAAAATTACTGTTATGCCATCAATTCATGAGAATTAATTTATAGCCTTGCTAATTACGTTGCTTATCTGTCGATTATTTCAGGATACCTGCATTGATTGATATTTCCATTTTATTACGCCTGTTCGCAGAATTAGAGTACTTTACCTTTTGGTCATTAACTTCGCTAAACCAAGGTTAAGATTTACCACAATAATTTACTGCTTCAAATGCTAAAATATACGTTGCTTATATTTTTTTTAATACTGTTAGAATGCCTGGTATAAACGGCATTGATCTTTGTAAGCTGGTTAAAACCGATAGGGAGTTAATGCACATACTGTTTATTTTATTGACAGGTAGCTCGGGCGAGGAAGCAAGGCTAAAAGGTATTGAGTGCGGGGCAGACGATTACATCAACAAACCTTTCGAAAAAGAATTGCTACTGGCAAGGGTGAATTCAATTCTTCAAAACCGTAATAACCTTCAGCAATATTTTTTTAATGAAATCAACCATCGTCCGAATACCCTTAAAATATCCAGAGACGACAAGGAATTCATAGATTTATGTATTTCGATTGTTGAAAAAAATCTTGGTAATGACACTTTTAATGTTAAGCTTTTAGTTACTGAAATTGGAATGAGCCACTCCAATTTATATAAAAGGGTGAAGGCGGTTTCAGGCCACTCCATCAATTCGTTTATCCGTTTTATCCGTTTGCGCAAAGCAGCCGAATTGTTAATCAATACCGCTACAAATGTAAATGAAGTTGCCTTCCAGGTTGGCATAAATGATATCAAATATTTTCGTCAGCAGTTTTTTAAATTATTTCAGATCAATCCATCGGGTTATATAAAAAAATATAGAAAAGTTCTAAGCAACTCTACTTACAGGTTTAATGATGAAAACAACCCTAAATAAAAAGAGAATTCCAGACTGTATGTTATAGTCTCAGGCAAGTACTTCAAAAAAACATCTAATCGCTTCAAATTTTACCAATCCACCCCCTTTTTATAGTTAAATACCCCCCATAAAGATTTACCCTGCTTCTATAATTTTACAGTAGAAATTATTAATTTTTAAAGATTGCTGGTAAATCATTCTTGCGGTCTGTTTATGAAAAAATGAAGCCATTTACAAAACAGGACAATTGTTTTAGTTTGACCTTTTACTCCTCATCCACCAGCTTTATCCCATTTATTATCAATATGACTCATCATTAAAATTACAAAATATGGTTACAGAAAAAGAATTAAATAACTGGCTTGATGCCTGCAATTCACACGACGTTAATCGGATTCTTAAATTGTTTGCTAAAAATGCTGCGGTGCATGAGCCACAAAATGTAGTACCGTTTAAAAAAGACAAGCTCAGACAATTCTTTAATAGGTTGTTTCATACTTATCCATGTTTTCAGTTTAAAAACGAAGGGTTCGTCATCCAGGGTAACGAAGTTGCTTCGTGGAAAACCGTAATTAAAACTATGATCAATCCATCTTATGACCAACTAACGGAAATATAAATTAACCAACCGGAAGAACTTTTATTATACCAGGTGCTATGCGGTTAGTGTATAATGATAAAAAATGGATTCAGAATGGAAGGATTTATTGGGATCGCCTTCTATTAAACGAGCAACTCGGACCCGGCTAAATAATTAAAATAACCGTAAAACATTGGTTGTTTTTCACTTTTAATTCTTTACAGCTTTTCAACGATAAAAGAGAAAAATTAAATAATTATTTTTTTAAAAAAAAAGTAAAAAAAAATTGGTAATGATTTAAAAAAAGTGTCTCTTTACAATATTATTGATTATGTATTCAATATTAATGAATTTAAAAACGGTTGTATGATTAAAAAACTAACTTGCTTCAAGTGCATAATCTTTGCATTATTTTTTGTTCTTGTTTCTTTTCATGGACAAAGCCAGGTAACCATTTCCGGTGTAGTTACCGATGAAAAAAATCAACCCCTTCAAGGCGCTACAGTAAATGAAAAAGGGACCGGCAACAGTACTTCCACCAATGAATCGGGTAATTTCCAGTTAAGTGTAAAAGATGCCAAAACGGTGTTGGTTATAACTGCTGTAGGACACAGGCCTAAATCAATTACGGTTGGTCAGCAGAAGGTGATCAACGTTTCGCTCGTAACGATTAACACAGATTTGGAAGATGTTGTTATTGTAGGTTATGGCAAGCAAAAGAAAGTAACCAGTGTTGGCTCTCAATCTGCCATCAGTGCGAAAGAGTTGGTACAATCTCCGGTAGCAAACATTAGTAATTCATTGGTGGGGCGCATGCCCGGCCTTTTTGCTACTCAAGGTAGTGGAGAACCAGGAAATGACCAGTCTAGAATTTTAATAAGGGGTGTGGGAACCTTTTCTGGTAACCAGGGGCCATTGATTTTAGTTGATGGTATTCAGGTAGATAACTACAATAATATTGACGCCAACGAAATTGAAAGTGTTACTATTTTAAAA
>JBBQKO010000100.1:0-13937 GCA_038327005.1 Chitinophagales bacterium
TAATGATGGCTTAGCGGATATTTATTTTACTTCCAATCAATTTTCAAACAAACTCTATCTAAATAAAGGAGGGTTTCAGTTTGAAGATATTACAGCCAGGGCAGGTGTAGAAGGGAAAGGGAACTGGAAAACCGGTGTAACCCTGGTTGATATTAATAATGATGGTTTCCTGGATATATATGTTTCCGAAGTGAGTAATTATCTTTCCTACAAGGGAAGAAATGAGCTGTTTATAAACAACGGCGATTTAACCTTTTCTGAAAAGGCAAAAGAATATGGATTGGATGTAACAGGTTTTAATACACAGGCCGTTTTTTTTGATTTTGACCACGATATGGACCTGGATATGTTCCTGGTGAATCATTCCGTTCACTCCAATGAGGCCTTTGGTGATACCGCAATAAGAAGTGTTCACAGTGAAGTAAGCGGAGATAAATTATTCAGAAATGATAGCATTAACGGGGCGATTAAATTCACCGAAGTTACCAGGCAGGCAGGCATTTACAGCAGTGTTGTGGGGTATGGATTAAACGTGGCAGCAGGTGACCTTAACAACGATGGATGGGATGATATTTATGTAAGCAATGATTTCCATGAGAACGATTATTATTACCTCAACAACCGGGATGGAACATTTAAAGAAATGAATGCGGAAGCCTTTGGCCATGAAAGCCGCTTTTCCATGGGCAGCGATATTGCGGATATGAATAATGATGGTTGGTTGGATATCATTACAATGGATATGCTTGCGCAAAATGAAAAAATTCTCAAATCTTCAGCAGGAGATGATCCGTACGACATTTTTAATTTAAAATATACAATTGGCTATCATTACCAGTATTCCAAAAACTGCCTGCAGTTGAATAATGGCAATGGTAAAAGTTTTAGTGATATTGCTTTGTATGCAGGAATCGCCGCAACTGACTGGAGCTGGTCGCCCCTTGCCGCTGATTTTGATAATGACGGCATTAAAGATTTGTTTGTTTCCAATGGCATTGTAAGAAGGCCCAACGACCTGGATTTTTTAAAATTTAATGCGGCCATCAACCATAATAAAAACAAATTACCGGATTTGAGCATCATCCATAAAATGCCTCCGGGTAAAATAAGTAATTATATTTTTCAGGGAAATGATCGTTTACAATTCACCGATCAAACGATTGCGTGGGGATTTGAGCAGGCCACTTTTTCAAACGGTGCAGCTTACGCTGATCTTGATAATGATGGCGACCTGGATGTAGTTTGTAATAATATAAATGATAAAGCCGGCATTTACCGCAATAATACCGCCCGGCAACCAGGCAACCATTCGCTGCAAATTCAACTAAAGGGAGCCAAACCAAATGCACAAGGTATTGGAACAAAAGTAACAGCCTGGACAACGCAGGGGTATCAGTACAATTATTTAACTGCCACACATGGTTTTGAAAGCAGTGCATTGCAATACCTGCATTTTGGTACCGGAGCTGATTCCGTGGTTGAAAAAATAGAAGTGCTGTGGCCCGATGGCCGCTCACAAATTTTAAAGAATGTACCTACCGGTAAATTGCTGGTTGTATATCAACAGCATTCCCAACTGCCTTTAAATAAGTCTGCACAGGATTATAAAAAAACAATATTTACCGATATCACCCATGCGATTGATCTTCCTTTTATCCACAAGGAAAATGAATTCAATGATTTCAGCAGTCAGTCCTTTATCCCACACATGATATCTACCCAGGGCCCAAAACTGGCAACGGGCGATATCAACGGCGATGGGTTGGACGATTTTTTTATATGTGGTGCAAAGGGCCACCCTGGCGCAATCTTCCTGCAAACGACAGTTGGGAAATTTATGTCAACCAATAAAAAGGTACTGTCTGGGGATGCAATGTGTGAAGACGTGAATGCGCTGTTTTTTGATGCAGATGGTGATAAAGATCTTGATCTGTATGTTGTAGTTGGCGGCAATGAAACCAATACAGAAAAGCCAGCTACGCTCGACAGGCTATATATCAATGACGGCAAGGGGAATTTTTCCAAATCAACCTTGTTGCCGGAAATACCTGGCAACAAGTCGGTAGCTGTTGCTGCCGATTTTGACCACGACGGCGACGAAGATCTTTTTATCGGGGGAAGAGTGGTGGCTGGTAAATATGGCGAAATACCCACTTCGTACCTGTTGCTAAATATGGGAAAAGGAAAATTTACAATTGCAGGTAATTCCATTGCGCCGGGTTTACAAAGTACCGGTATGGTAACGGATGCTGCATGGCTGGATATCAATAATGATGGATGGGATGACCTTGTTGTAGTAGGCGAATGGATGGCGGTAACAGTTTTTATAAACAGGAATGGTATGTTGCATAATGAAACGACCGCTTTTGGATTGGCAAACAGTACGGGGCTTTGGAGCAGCTTTCATTTTGCTGATGTAAATGGCGACGGGTTAACCGATCTGATGGTTGGTAATTGGGGTACCAATAGCAAATTAAAAGCGGATGCTCAAAATCCGTTACGCCTATATTTATTTGACTACGATGGCAACGGAACCAACGAATTGTTGTTGGCGTATAAGCGTGATGGTGATTATTATTCTTTTTTGGGGAAGGAGGAGTTGGAAAAAAATATCCCGCTCATTAAAAAGAAATATTTGCAATATGGAGACTTTGCCGGAAGGCCTGTTAGCGAGATTTTTGGAGAGATATTATTAAAGGCAAAAAAGCTGGAAGCACGAAACCTGTCAACAACAGTTTTTATAAATCACGGAAAAACTTTTGTTGCTGAAAACAGGTTGCCTTACCAGGTGCAGTTTGCACCGGTATTTGGTATGCTTACAGATGATTTCAACAAGGATGGGAAACTGGATTGTATTACCGGCGGCAACTTCTATGGTGTGTTGCCTTTTGAAGGCCGTTACGACGCAGCTCATCCCAATCTTTTTTTTGGAAGTGTGAAAGGTACTTTTACAATGCAACAGGCTTTCGACCAAAATCTTGATATAAGGGGAGAAATACGGGACATAAAAAAAATAAGGCTATCGGGCGGGCGATCCTGTTTAATCATTACCCGCAATAATGATAAGCCGGTTTTCCTTGCTTATTAATTTTTTTGTAAGGCATTAGAAAAACCAATAAACAGACATGCTTCAATAATAAATTATGATTCGAAACATTTTAATGATTGTATGTTTTGCGATGAGCACTACGCTACATTCGCAAATCGCATCAAAGCAATACATTGACCTGCAAAAGAAAATCGCCACCGGGTGGAATACCTGGAGCTATGGCAGTATGCTCAACCATGTATTATTACCGGAAGGACTAAGTTTGAAAGTGAACCTGAGGCATGCTGGTATTGGAACGCCCTACGATCCTAATTATTTCATGAATGAAATAACGGTGGATAAAACAGGAATGGTTCGTCCCATTGCACATACTTTTTACGGCGCTTATACCGAACTAATCATTGACAACTGGTATGGCAATTCCATACGGGTACAAACGGCTTCAACGGGAAAGGATATTGTTATACTGGTAACACCTATCAAATATTCTGCTAACGTGCAATACTATGTAGAATTGGAAACAGGCTTTTTGTGGAACCGTCATGGAACACTCAGGCGAAGCGGTGAAACGGTTTTGGCCGCTTGTGGTGCTCAACAATATATTATCCGGTCAACCGGCAATGTAGCGGAAACTTATCATCCTTACAGCACTCCTTATCTTGCCATAAAAGGAGATACTGCCATTGGGTTTTATACCGGCAATAAAAAATCATTGGCGGCAGTACAAGCCACTATTGCAGCAGCTAAAAATGCCTATAATAATTATGCAGGGAAGTATGGGGATAAAGCCGAAGCATTCCAGGGCATACAAAGTGTACTGGGTTGGAATACGCTTTACGATGCAGGAAAGAACCGTGTAATTACACCTGTTACCCGGGGCTGGAATGAAGCGTGGCAAGGCTATGTATTATTTGAATGGGATACTTATTTTGCTTCTTTATTGTTTGCACTTGATAACAAAGATTTAGCTTATAGCAATGCAATAGCCGTTTCCAGTGGAATTAATAAACTGGGTGCCGTAGGGTTTACCCAAATGCCGGGGGGAAGAGTATCCGACCAGTCGCAACCACCAGTGGGTAGCGCCATTTGCTGGATGATTTATGAAAAATACCGGGAAAAATGGTTCCTGGAAGAAGTGTATCATAACCTCTTAAGCTGGAACCGATGGTGGATAAAGGAACGAAACAATAAAGGCTTTCTAACCTGGGGCGTGCCCTGGAAAGGGGTACCGTTAAACGCTATCCTTGAATCAGGCTTAGACAATTCCCCGATGTACGAGGGGACTGCCTTACAACAGGTGGGCAATAACTGGCTGCTAAATATTGCTGATGTTGGTTTAAACAGTTTGTATGTGGCAGATTGTAAAGCGCTTGCAAAAATGGCAAAAGCATTGGGCAAAACGAGTGATGAAAAAGAGTTGATGCAACGGGCGGTTTTGTTTACAAATAAAACAAAGGAACTGTGGAGCGATTCCACCGGGCTCTGCCTCAACCGCAACCTTGATAACGGTGCAAAGAGTTACCGACTGAGTCCTACTTTATTTTACCCGATGATGGCTGGTATTCCATCACAGGCAGAGGGGCAACGCATGATCAAGGAACACCTCTATAATCCTACCGAATTTTACGGTGAATATATTATCCCATCCTGCGCTATGAATGATACAAGTTTTAACAACGATTACTGGCGGGGAAGTATCTGGGGGCCAATGAATTTCCTCGTCTATCTCGGCTTAAGGGATTACGATAAAAAAGCCGCAGCGGAACTGGCGGAAAAATCTTACGCATTATTCATCAAAGCATGGCAGGATCATCATTATGTTTTTGAAAACATCAATTCTATAAAAGGGGTAATCAGTAAAGAAGATCAATTGAATTGTGATCCTTACTACCACTGGGGTGCATTGATGGGCATCATGCAATTTATGGAAGAGAAAAAATTTTAAAATCAAAATATACAAATGAAACACCTATCATTTTTACCTGTTGCATTGCAAAAAGTCGCAACAGCGAGTGGTCGGTGGGGACACTGGCCACGGCCCAGCCTCGGTCGTTGTCCCCACCGACCGAAATCAGGAACGACAATTTGGAATGCACCTCTTTTCCTTTTTTTTGTGATTGTTTTCAGTGGATGTTCAAACAAAAATGTTTCATCTTCCCCATGGTCAATCATGCTTCATCAACCCGGCAAAAAGGCGGTTGAAATTATCCAACTGCCTGCTGACTTAAATAAACCATTTTCTTACAAAATAGATAAAGACAGTCTGCACCTTGAGTTTTCTTTGGAACCAACCAATAGCTATACCGTTTTTAAAGCCGTTGCCAGTAGGAAAAATGGCCAGTCAAATGTCTATTTTACTTTAAGTAATAATTATGCAGGCGCTACTCCTTATAATTTCGATGGCGAAGTAAAAAGCCCTGAAATATTCCGGCAAAGCAGGCACGATACTAATGCCTGGGTGGTAAAAGGAATAGCTGAACAGGCCGTACCTGTAATTGCATTCAAATCGGATACAGGCTTTACGGTAGCATTAAACGGCTCACCCGCTTTGTATGAAAATTTTACCAGCCAGGCGTTTTATACCAATGAAAAAATGGCCAGGCTTTCCTCGGGAGATAATGGAGAAAGTCCGGGCTTGAAACCCGACACGGCTAAAACCTTGAAGATGGATTACAATGCTGACAAAACCCAGGTTTTTGCGCCGGGGAAAGTGCTTGCATGGTACCATGTGGTTACTTCCAACAAACCACATTTGTTTGAAGGGATTATTTTCAGCAGTAAAGCAAATAACCTGCAATTATTAAGGAAGGACATCAACCAATATGCCGCAGATCATTTTTCCAATGGTAAATACAAGGATTATTTTGGTGCTGTTTCCTTCACCACGGCCTACATGAATTTACGTATAAATGAAACCGGGAAAAGTAAATACTGGGTAGTACCATCCGTTGAATATAACAATACCCAATATTGCAGGGATGCCTTTTGGATTGCCAATATGTTGCCGCCGGAGATATCTTCGGATTGTCTTAAAAATGAACTGGACTCTGTAAATCTGTATGCGGAATATCCCCTGATCACCATTGTATGGGCTTACAAAGCCTGGAAAGAAAAGAAGGCCGTAGACCTGGCAAAAGTGCAGCAATATGTACATGCGGTTGACCTCCATTCGAAGAATAATTATTACTATAGTTACAATGATTATGATGGACGGCTCGATTTTCAATACTGGAATGATTTGATAGCCTTTGACACCACAGATGTGGTAACCTACAACCAGGGCTTGTATGCTTTGGCGATACTTGCCGCAAAAGAAATGGGACTGAAAACTGTTTCAGATCCTGGCAAAGCCCTACGCAATTACCAGTTGATGTATAATAACGAACTGGGATTTTATCCCATCAGTAAAAAGAAAAATTTAATCATGGGGCCAGATCCGCTTGTTCCGGATTTATTATCCCAATTATATTTCAATAAACAAATGCTGGATACAAAATCGGTTACCAGCCATTATAACAGGATGGTAAAATTTTCCAAAACGAATTTTGGCTTTAAGGTGGTTAGCTTACCCACCGGTGAGTTCCTGCCGGATAGTATGTATGATGTAAAAAATTACCAGTCGCAGGTAACCCGTGCCAAAATGCCGGACGGTCAGTATTGCAAGGGTGGTTCCTATTTTTTGTACGACAATCTTTTTTTAATTGATGCTTACCTTCACGGAATAAAAGATGCAGCTGATGAATTATCGTGGAGGGTTTGCCTGGACTTTGGCATGGGGGCCACCACGTACGAATGTTTAAATACAATAACAGGTGAACCCTGGAAACCCAATATGGGTTGGAATGTAGCTATTTATTCCATCTGGAGAAAGTTGGTGGATGAGGGAAAAGCAGACGGGGAGTTATTTAAGGATATTGATAGCATTTTAATAAAAAAATAATTTTTAAAGCACATTAAATCATATGAAAAAAATCATCGTTATTTTAACGGGCTACACATTGTTTCTTTTTAATACAACAGCCCTGGCACAGAAGAAATTTGACTATCCGTTTCAAAATCCAACACTTACAGTTGATGAACGGGTACTGGATGTTATTTCGAGAATGACCTTGCAGGAAAAATTTTCACAATTGTTTGAACAGGCTGTTGCTATCGACCGGTTGGGCATACCTGCCTACACCTGGTGGAATGAAGCCTTGCATGGTGTAGCAAGGGCAGGCAGGGCAACTGTTTTTCCGCAGGCCATTGGAATGGCAGCTACCTTCGATGAAAATTTAATGTTGCGTATAGGCACCGCTATATCGGATGAGGGAAGGGCAAAACATAATTTTTTCTTACACAATAATGTACGCAGTATTTACACCGGCCTAACATTCTGGTCGCCTAACATTAATATTTTCAGGGATCCCCGCTGGGGAAGGGGACAGGAAACTTATGGTGAAGATCCCTTGCTTACTGGGCAGCTTGCTGTTCAGTTTATAAAAGGTTTGCAGGGAAACGATCCCAAATATTTTAAAACGATTGCTACTGCCAAGCATTATGCCGTTCACAGCGGGCCGGAATTTTCGAGGCATGTGGATAACATATTTGTAAATGACCGGGATTTATATGATACTTACCTGCCTGCATTCAAAGCTGCCATTCAACAGGGAAATGTACAATCTGTGATGTGTGCTTACAACAGGTTTCGGGATAAACCCTGTTGTGGCTCGGATCTGTTATTAAGTAATATTTTAAGAAACCGGTTCGGCTTTTCAGGTTATGTTGTTTCAGACTGCGGGGCCATATCGGATTTCTATACAAAAAATGCGCATCATGTGGTTGAAACACCTTCACAGGCTATTGGCTGGTCGCTGGCCAGTGGTACAGATTTAAACTGTGAGGAAAGCAAAGCATTCCTTCAGGATAAATTTGACTCCGCTGTAAATGCGGGCGTCATCAATGAAAAAGATATCAATATCTCACTTAGCCGTTTATTCAGGGCCAGGTTTATGTTGGGCCTGTTTGATCCGGAGGAGCAGGTGCCTTTTGCAAAAATTTCAATGAGTGTGGTGGGTGATGAAAAGCACTTGCAGTTGTCCCTGGAAGCCGCAGAAAAATCATTGGTATTGCTAAAAAACAATGGAATACTTCCACTTAAGAATGTAAAGAAAATAGCGCTTATTGGCCCCAATGCGGATAATGAAAGCATGCAGCTCGGAAACTATAACGGACAGCCTATAAAGCCGGTTACTGTATTAAAAGCACTACAAAATAAATTAGGAAAAACCAATGTAATATATACGCCGGGTTGTGCAATGGTACCCGGTGTATTTACCAACCTATCGGTAATAAATTACGCCAATTTATTTCACATGGAAAATGGGAAGCTAAAAAATGGATTAAAGGCAGAATATTTTTCAAACGACAGTTTAGCGGGAAAAGCTGATATCACAAGGATTGACAGTAGCATCAGTTTTTATTGGTTAAAATCACCCATTCATCAACTGGTGGAAGAAACATTTTCTGCCCGCTGGTCTGGTGTGCTAATACCAACGGAATCGGGAAAATATTTATTTGGCGGGAATTTGCAGCTTACCATAAACAAACAACCTGTACCGGTAGAAGGTATAGCTCTCGAAAAAGGGAAACAATACCAGTTGGAAGCAAAGCTGGTGGTAGCGCCGTTTTGGTGGGCCAATACCATTGAGCCTACCGCCACTTTATCCTGGGTCAATACCACCATCGATTACAGTACACAGGCATTTAAAGCCGCAGCTCAGTCAGATGTAATCATTTTTTGCGGTGGTATTTCACCAAACCTGGAAGGAGAAGAAATGCCCCTTGAAACGGATGGCTTTTCCCATGGCGACCGCACCCATATCAACTTGCCCGGCATACAGGAAGAGTTATTAAAGGAACTTCAAAAAACAGGCAAGCCGATTGTGTACATCAACTTCAGTGGAAGCGCCATCGCATTGAATTGGGAAGCCGCAAACCTGCCTGCCATCGTTCAGGCATTTTATCCGGGCGAAGCAAGTGGCACTGCTATTACTCGATTGTTGTTTGGCCAAATCAATCCTTCCGGAAGATTACCGGTAACCTTTTATAAATCGGTCAAGGACCTGCCGGATTTTAAAGACTATAAAATGGAGGGAAGGACCTATCGCTATTTTAGAGGAATGCCCTTGTATGAATTTGGATTTGGTTTAAGCTATACAACTTTTAAATACAACAATCTGAAACTACCTGAATCGATACCAACAGGCTCGGATGTTAAACTGGTAGTAGAAGTAACAAATACCGGTAAAATGGCAGGAGAAGAAGTGGTGCAGGTGTATACCAGCCATCCTGGTGAGTTGAAATATGCTCCAATCCGTACGCTCGTTTCATTTAAAAGGGTTTTTCTAAAAGCCGGTGAAACAAAAGCAGTAGAGATAACCATTAAAGCAGCACAGCTCGCTATCACGGATGATAGTTTCAACCAGGTAGTTAAAGCGGGTAAAATAATGATTTCCGCAGGCGGCAAACAACCAGATAAAGCTGGTATTGAATCCGGGGCTATTGTGGAAGCTGCGGTTACGCTTGCCGGAAAAGATTTTCAAACAGATAAATAAGCATTTCAATTTTCATTGGGACAGATTTTTGACAAAGCAACGCTTTTACCGATTTTTTAGAATAATAATATGCTCAATAAAAAACGAACCGGCGGTTGCATCATAGCGTTATCACTTTTATTTGCCCAATCAATCGCACAGGTCAACGGCAACATCATCAATTTTGATAACAACTGGCGTTTTCATTTAGGTGCAATGCAAGGTGCAGAAATGCCCCAGGCAGATGATATAAAATGGCGGCAGCTAAACCTTCCGCACGACTGGAGTATTGAGGATTTGCCCGGCAAAAATTCTCCCTTTCTTTCCACTGCTATTAGCCAGGTTAATGGAGGTTTTACGGTTGGGGGCACAGCCTGGTACCGTAAAACTTTTGATGTGCCTGTTACTGATAAAGGTAAAAAACTGCTTATCCAATTTGATGGTGTGTACATGAACGTTGATGTATATGTAAATGGTAAACCTGTGGGTAATCATCCCTACGGTTATACCAGCTTTTATTATGACATTACGCCACAAATAAAATTTGGTGAAAAAAATGTTATTGCAGTTGAAGTTAAAAATGAAGGGCAAAACTCCCGCTGGTATTCGGGTTCAGGTATTTATAGACATGTTTGGCTAAAAACAATATACCCGGTTCATATTACTCAATGGGGTACAGCTGTCAGCACTCCTTCGGTAAATAAATTGGCAGCATCAATCGCCGTTAAAACACAGGTAGAAAATGAAACTTCCGTTGCAGCAAATATCAGTTTAGTTACCCGCTTTTTAAATAGCGATGGAATAGAAGTTGGTAAAACAGAAACTACCTGCACATTAAATGCAGGAGAAAAAAAATGGGTAGATGCTGGTGCAGTAATAAAAAATCCGCAGTTATGGAGTTGTGATAACCCTGGATTGTATACAGCGATCACATCCATTTACCATGATGGAAAAACAGTGTATAGCGAAGTAAATACTTTTGGTATCCGTACCATTTCTTTTAGTATTGATAAAGGTTTTCAATTAAACGGCATAACACTTAAATTAAAAGGTGGCTGTGTTCACAGCGACAATGGGCCACTTGGTTCCAAAGCTTTTGACCGTGCAGAAGAACGAAAAGTAGAGATTCTGAAAGGCAGTGGTTTTAATGCTCTCCGATGTAGCCACAACCCACCAAGCCCTGCTTTTTTAAATGCCTGCGACAAGCTTGGGATGCTGGTAATTAATGAAGCTTTCGATATGTGGACAATAGCAAAAAACCCTTACGATTATCATTTATATTTTAAAGACTGGTGGCAAAGAGATATAGAAAGTATGGTATTAAGAGACCGTAACCATCCCTGTATTATCATGTGGAGTATTGGAAATGAAATACCTGAAAGAGGCACAACTGCAGGGGTAGAAACAGCAAAGCAATTGGTAGATTACATAAAAAGTATTGACACCACCCGTGCTATAACTGCAGCAGTAAACGGTCCGGGCACCGATAAAGACCCTTACTTTGAAACGCTTGATGTTGCGGGATACAACTATGCCATTGAAGGTAATCATGTACAGGAAAATACTTTTATGCAAGATCATAAGCGTAAGCCGGAAAGAATCATGTATTGTTCAGAGTCTTTTCCATTGGAAGCATTTGACAGCTGGATGGCGGTAGAAGATAACCCCTATGTGATAGGCGATTTTGTTTGGACTGCTACCGACTATATTGGAGAGGCCAGCATTGGTTGGTTAGGTTATTTTCAAAAGGCTAATTTTTACCCCTGGAACCTTGCATTTTGCGGCGATATTGATATCTGCGGATGGAAAAGGCCACAATCTTTTTACAGGGATGCTCTGTGGATGACCAATCAATTGTCGCTCTTTGTAAAACCACCTCAACCATCTTTTGCACTAAATCCCAACAAAGAAGCCTGGAGTAAATGGAATTGGCTGGATGCAGTGATAGACTGGAACTGGAAAGGGAGTGAAAATAAACTGCTGGAAGTAAGTGCATATTCTTCCTGCGAAGCAGCAGAACTTTTTTTAAACGGAAAATCGTTGGGTAAAAAACCGACCAACCGCTCTACCCAATTTAAAGCTATTTGGAATGTACCTTATAATGCAGGTGAATTAAAAGTGATTGGTTACAATGGTAATACAATAGTAAACACAGCTTCCATTTTTACAGCAGAAAACCCAACACAAATAAAATTAGGTGCCGATAGAAATAGTATAAATGCAGATGGCCAGGATCTTAGTTATCTAACCATTGAATTGGTCGATAATAAAGGAAATAGAAATCCGAAAGCTGACAACGAATTGAATTTTAGTATTACCGGGCCAGGGGTAATTGAAGCCGTTGGTAATGCCAACCCCATGAGCCTGGAAAGTTTCCAGTCACTAAAGCGAAAAGCCTGGCAGGGCAGGTGTATGGTTATAATAAGGTCAACAGGAGAACCGGGAAAGATCGTTTTAAATGCAGTTGGCAACGGTTTAAAAAAAGCGGCCATTGAATTCAGTGCTTCAAAAAAGTAAATATCAATCCAGCATCAAAAACTAAAATCGGATTAGGCGCACATATAATCACCAGTGCGATATACTTTAGCCACAAGAGATGGGAGTAAAATAATTAAATCTGTCGCTCAATATACGGAGGCAATATTTACCGCACCACATGCAATGGAAGTAAGTGTAATGATGGAAACAAAAAACCTACGTGGCAGATTAGGAGGAATGGTTAGTGTGGAGCCTTTAGGATGAAAGGTTTTAGCAGCTTAAACCGGGACCTGCCTCCGGTACCCCAACGGACTTTTATTGTGCAGCTTCTTAAAAAGCCGGTTAAAGTTCGACAGGTTTTTAAAGCCCGTTTCATAACAGAGATCCAGTGTAGGATGGTCCGTTTCTTTCAGTAGTTTGCAGGCTTCATTTAACCGCATCTCAATTATAAAACCGAGGAAAGACTTTTGTGTTCTAGATTTGAAATACCGGCAAAATGCAGATTCGGAAAGATTCATCAAAGCTGCGGCATCTCGAATGGTAATGTCTTCTTTGTAACTGGCTACTGCGTATTCCAGCACCTTGTGCATTTTCAAGCTATCACTCAAATTAATATCACTGATGGTATTTACAGAAAGTGGTTGAAGTTCATTAAATGCCGCCAGTATCCCAAATATTTCAAGGAGGTGTTTTAATTTTGTTGTTGTACCGGCCTCCAACATTTCGAGCAATATTGCTTTTTTTTGTTGGTTTCACCCGCTATCATAAGGCCATTTAAAGAGAGCAAAAGTATGTGTCGCATCCCGGTCATTTCGGGACAATAAAAAAAATGCCTGACTAAAAAATCTTCCAGAAACTGTATTACAACCGATCTTGGTTTGATGGTTGCCCCCGGTTGATAAAAGGATTGATCGGCTATGAAAAGATGTGGCACATTCTTCCCAATAAAAGCCATTTCTCCCGGTTGGTATTCCATAAAACTATTGCCGATAAACCTTTTACCAAAGCCTGCTTCACAATATACCTGTTCATGTTTTTCGTGAAAATGCAAGGGTGTTTCAAAGTAGGGTGAGGTATAGCGGTTCACCATAAATGAACTGCCTTATGCAGGGGGCAATTTTTTGCATAGACTATTTTTATTTATTTGCATACTCGTCAAATTAGTATCATTGAATGTTGAATTGATGTGGCTTGGTAAAAGATAATAGGCTATTTTGCACTATAATTTTTAGTTTATTTATCCAAACGATTTTATCCTGACTTACTAATGTTACTCCAACAAAAAACTTTAAAAATCATTGGTGGCCATACCGGCCCCGGTTACCTGCTCATTAACTTTATAGAGGAGATCAACAACAGGAATCTGCATCATTTCCCTGGTAAACTTTTTTTAGAAAATCCTGCCGGGATATATAGTTTTGACCTTGATATTTTATCACCACAAAAAAAGCACATCAATGCAACCCATTCCAATTAAAACCACCGTTGTAGGCTCATGGCCATTTCCCGGCTGGCTCGGATTTGTAGTAGATAACCTGGAAAAATTAGGCCCGGCGGACATCAATGAAATGATTGAAGACGCAGTGGTAAATGCTATTCATGACCAGGTGTCAGCAGGCCTGGATGTGATATCAGACGGTGAACAAACAAGGCTTGATTTCAACCTGTCTTTTTACGGATTTCTAAAAGGCATTGTGCCCAATCACCAGGAAACAAGAAAGTTTGGTCCACCCGCCCATGACCAGCGTGGTAAGCATTCCATTGTTGAAGCCATCACGGCACCAAAGGGTTTGGGCGTTGTGGAAGAGTACAAAAGATTAAAACGGCTTGCTCCA
>JBBQKO010000101.1:0-13817 GCA_038327005.1 Chitinophagales bacterium
CTCTACCTATGGCACCAGCATCACTTACAAATGGGATTTTGGTCACAACGGTCAAACGTCCACTGCTGTCTCACCCTCTTTCTTTTATCCGGCTTTGCCCGTTGCAAAAACCTACACAGTTAAATTAGTAGTTACGAATACGAGCTGTTTGCAAAAAGATTCCGTAACAAGGCAGATAACGATTCCAGGAAGACCTTATATCAATTTAGGTGCTGACATTAACCAATGCAATAGTTCGGCACCTATCACACTTAAAGCAACTTCTCATCCGGGCGCTAATTATCTGTGGCAAAATAATAGTGCTGTTGACAGCTTCAGGGTAACCGCAACGGGCAATAATACTTACTGGGTAAGAGTAACTTATAATGGATGTAGCCGCAGAGATACGATTAGGGTATTGATCAGTCCAATCAGTGCCAAGCCTTTACAGCAAATTAATTTGTGTATAGACTCAGTACTGGTAAATGTTAGAAGAGGATTTGGTGAAACCTATCGCTGGAATACGGGTGCCACCACTCAATCTATTTATATGAGCAGGCCAGGTTATTACTGGGCAGATATTACTTACTTTAATTGTGTATACCGTGATTCATTCGTAGTGAATAATGTAAATGCAATAAAGCCATTTGGAAATGACACGACCGTTTGTTTATCCAAAGGGGGTATCATCCTGGATGCCAATTTAACAGGCGCAATTTCATACACCTGGCAAAACAATAGCACTGCAGATACGCTACTGGTAACAGCGCCGGGGCAATACCGGGTAGCCATCAATTTTGGTAACTGCACCATCCGGGATACCATACAAATTTCCGGATTTCCGGCACCACTTACTCAGGTTACAGACACATCCATTTGTTATGGATCATTCTTACAGTTACCCTGGGGTACCGATACAAATGTAGGTGGCACCCACCGGGATACGCTGCCCTACCGCGGCGGCTGCGATAGTTTGATAAGGATTGTAAACCTAACCTTAAAGGCGAAACCATCCGTTGGAAAAGACACGACCATCTGCTTTTCGCAAACTGGTTATAGCCTCAATGCGACCACCGCAGGAGCTGTCTCGTACGAATGGCAGGATGGAAAAACGGGGCCGGTTTATTCCCTAAATACGCCCGGACTTTATTGGGTTCAGGTAAATTTTGGCACCTGTATTTCCAGAGATTCTATTGTGATCAAAGACTTTTCTGCGCCGGTTATTGCTATCGTTGATACCAGTATTTGTTCAGGGTCTTTTCTTGTATTGCCCTGGGGACAAATTGTAACCAATGCTGGCTCCTACAGGGATACGCTACTATCTTTTGGCGGCGGCTGCGATAGCCTGATAAAGGTTTATAATGTAACCGTAACTCCTAAGCCAGCCCTCGGAAATGATGCATCAGTTAGTGTTTGCAAGGGAGTATCAGTGGACCTCACCACTTATTTTAACAGCACCGGACTTACTACAAACTGGACGACAAATAATAGTATTGTGACCAATCCAAACTCTGTAAATGTAGCCGGTACTTACAGGCTGATAGCAACAACGGGGAATAGGTGCAGTGATACGGCACTTGTGCAGCTTACCGTCATTAACAAACCTGCTTTGGGTAATGATAGTGCCATTGCTATTTGTAGCGGAACTGCTGCTAATTTGAATGCCGTCTTCAACACAACAGGACTTACTTCAGGCTGGACGATCAATGGGACCCCAATCCTTTCTCCGGCAGCAGTAACTGCGGCAGGGAGCTATCAATTAATTGCGGCAAATAATTCATCCTGCGCAGACACAGCGCTGCTGGTACTTTCGGTGAACCCAAAGCCTGCCCTTGGACCTGATAGTACCATTACTATTTGCAGTGGCGATACTATAAATCTCAATACTATTTTTAACAGCACCGGCCTAAATAACGCCTGGACTTTAAACAATGTTGCCGTTTCAAATCCCACTTCAATTGCAGCCGCAGGTGTTTACAGGATGGTTGCGTCCGCTGCCGCAGGTTGCAGCGACACCGCCTTACTTACGATTACATACCACACTAAACCAGTTGTAGGAAATGATTTGGTTCGAAATATTTGCCAGGGAAACACCTTTGATTTGAATACTGCTTTCAGCACAACCGGATTGTCCGTTGCGTGGACATTTGGCAGTAATATTGTTACCAGTCCATCAGCCGTGAGTATTGCAGGCGCTTACCAATTAATTGCAACAAATAATTTTGGATGCAGTGATACTTCCCTACTAACGTTGAGCATCAGCCCAAAACCATTTTTAGGAAATGATACCGCAATCAGTAGGTGCAATGGCCAAGGTATTAATCTTACCAATCTTTATACAACAAACAATTTAGCCACCACCTGGACATTTGGTGGAGCACCCGTAACCAACCCTGCACAGGTTTCGAATACAGGAGCCTATCAACTGATCGCTACCTCTTTAGCTGGTTGCACTGATACCGTGTTGGTTAACTTAACAGTGAATCCAAAACCTGCAATTGGCAAAGACACCCTTATTCGAATTTGCGGAAACAATGTTACCAACCTCACATCGCTTTACAATACATCCGGGCTTATTACATCCTGGACATTGAACAGTACTATCGTGAACAACCCGACCGCCATCAGTTCGCCCGGTGCTTACCAGTTGGTTGCAACAAATAATTTTGGATGCAGTGATACTTCCCTACTAACTTTGAGCATTAGCCCAAAACCATTTTTAGGAAATGATACCGCAATCAGCAGGTGCAATGGCCAAGGTATTAATCTTACCAATCTTTATACAACAAACAATTTAGCCACTACCTGGACATTTGGTGGAGCACCCGTAACAAATCCTGTGCAGGTTTCGACTAAAGGAGCCTATCAACTGACCGCTACCTCTTTAGCTGGTTGCACTGATACCGTGTTGGTTAACTTAACAGTGAATCCAAAACCAGCAATTGGCAATGACACCTTGATTCGTATTTGCGGAAACAATTTGACTAACCTCACCTTGCTTTACAATACATCCGGGCTCATTCCTTCCTGGACATTGAACGGAACTTTGGTAAACAACCCGACTGCTATCAGTTTGGCTGGAGCATATCGGTTGATTGTAACGAATAATTTTGGATGCAGTGATACCGCTGCTGCAACCCTGTCTGTAAATCCTAAACCCACTGTAGGAAATGACACTACCATCAGTATATGCCAGGGCAGTAATCAAAATCTTACAACTGTAATTACAACAATTGGTGTTAGTTCGTTGTGGACGTTAAATGGGAATATCATAAGCAATCCTGCATCAGTAAACACACCCGGTATTTACCAATTGATTGCAAACAACAATTTCAATTGTGCCGACACGGCTTTACTAACGTTGACCATTAGCCCAAAACAATCTATAGGTAATGATACCACCATTAATATTTGTCCCGGCTCCACCACTAATCTAACCAGCTTGTACAATACCACCGGACTTTCTTCCAACTGGTCACTTGCTGGCAATCCGGTAACCAATCCATCGGCAATCAATTTATCGGGAACCTATCAGTTAATTACAGGTAATTTAATCAGTTGCCCGGATACTGCTTTTGTTACGGTGACTATCCTGCCAAAACCAAATGCTGGAAAAGACACTACCATTCGCATTTGTACCGGCAGTTCTTTCAACGTTGTAGCACTTTACAATACCGGCAACAATATCACCAAATGGTCCTTTAACGGCATCGCAGTCAGCAACCCCGCAGCGGTTAGCAACCCTGGTACTTACCAATTGATTACAACTTCAATGGCCGGTTGTGTAGATACTGTTTTGGTTTCCATGGTGGTTATCGCCAATCCGTTGCTTGCTATCAATAACCCCGCAGCCATTTGTGCACCGCTAACGGCTGACCTTACCAATGCAGCAATCACCAACGGATCATCATCTAATCTGTTGTTTAGTTACTTTACAGATGCTGCGGCAACCATTCCTGTCAACAACCCTGCTACTGCAAATGGCGGACGCTATTATATTAAAGGTATCAATGCCACCGGCTGCTTTGATGTAAAACCAGTTGTGATTACTTATTATGCAATACCATTTGTTAACGCAGGTCCGGATGTGGTCATCTGCGATAAAGACTCCACCATATTGACTGCTACCGTAACAAATAATACCGCTCCTGTTTCCTACCTGTGGGAGCCGGCCATTGCAGGTGAAATTAAAAACCCAACGGCTGCAACCACCAACGTAAAACCATCTGGCACGCAGCGTTATATTGTTGCGATTAGAGATTCGTACGGTTGTAATTTTATAGTACGAGATACTGTTTGGGTAACCATGCAACCACCCGTACCCGCCTTTGCAGGAAATGACACCAATGTAATTGTGAACACACCACACCAGTTGCAGGCAAGCGGTGGTATCAGTTATACCTGGTCGCCGGGCAGTGTACTTAACAACCGGCTTATAGCAAACCCAACCGCAACACTATTTAGAGACAGTACCATGCTAACGGTCATTGTAAAAGATATGGCCGGTTGCATTGGATATGATACAATCTGGATAAAAGCTTTTAACGGAATTAAGTACTATGTTCCCAATGCATTCTCGCCAAACGGTGATGGTCTAAATGATGTATTCCGGCCAATCCCTGTGGGCATCGCATCTACGGAATTTTTCAGAATTTTTAACCGCTATGGAGAACTGGTTTTTGAAACAAGCCAATGGATGAAAGGCTGGGATGGCTTATGGAAAAACAGAGCACAGCCTTTAGGAAATTATATCTGGATATTAAAAGGAAAAGACCGGAATGGTAAAACAATTGAGATGAAGGGAAATGTAATGCTGATTCGGTAAACGGATTCAAATACAAGGTTTCTTTAGGATGGATAATGATTGTTTTTACGCACTGATCAAAAAATTCAGCGCAACCGAAATAAATAGACTGATAAAAACAACTAAAATGAAAGCAATAAAAATTCCGGGGTATAACCACATTCAGCCAGTGATGGGAAATAACATTATCAGGATCGAAGCCAGCAGTAACTACAGTAAAATATATTTAGACAACGGGCATTGGCTTACGGTGGCTAAAGTATTGCATTGGTTTGAAGACAACCTGGAAGATGATTTCTTCTGTCGCATTCACAAAGCACATATCGTGAACCGGCAGTTTATTTCCACCATTTCGGCAGACAACAATATCCTTACGTTACTAAATGGTCACCAGTTAAAAATTAGCCGCCGACGAAAAAATGAGGTTTTAAAAACGCTGGCCTGATGGGGTGGTAAATTGCAGCTACCATTCTGCCATTACCGAAATATGCTTTAGGGTAGTCCGATATTTCGTCATGAATAAATCTCCTTGTACCGCCCTCATATTATCAGCCTGGTAAAAGGGAAAAAACAAGAAGTATACTGCGTTTATAGTGAACATCGTTGCGGACTCCTCCTTCAGTAAATTCGGTCTTTAGAATCAGTTCTTCAAAAGATACAATCCGATAATAACGCTTATAATCCCAAAGAGTAGATTAATGACTTGGATATAATTAGCCCCGAATAAATTTTTCAGTCCGTCATATTTTATAGTTGTCCAAAAAAGTAATTTTTTTTTAAAAATACCGGCTATTAGACTAACTGCTCCGAATACAAGGAAAAATATTGAGTCAAATGAAATCTTCATTTCTTGTATTTTATAGTTGTAATATTTTAAGCACAAGGCTTGTTTAATTTTGTCACTGGAGGTAAAAGATAAGGAACTTAGAAACGAGTTCATTAACTTTTTGAAGATGTTTAATAACCTGTATAAGTTTGAGTGTACTTGTATTTAAATCCACATTAGTAATCCCTGCTTCTTTTTACCGTTGTTGGTATCCCATTAAAAACCTCCCCTATCCCGGTACGCCGCTGTTGCGTCTCTGACCAACAGCCGAAGAGCTAACCAGAAAAGTGGGTTGCGTTTATTAATACATGTTGTCTAGTGCTTTGCAAACTCTGCTTCTGCAGAAGCAAGCATCATATCCTTAGGTTCAGCAAAAAGTAGTCATTGGCAGTAACGAATAAAATTTAAAATTAAACCGCAGGAAACAATGTACGCATATTGCCGGATATACTTCTGCGGCTGGATTGCCCCTGACGGTTTCCCCCTAAGCAGAGTCTGATTTCATTTTTTTTGAACAGAAATGTAAACTCATTTTATGAATACATTCTCAGTGTACATCATAGCTGGATTAGTAAGCAAAAGTGTAAAGTTATTTCAGGACGAGTAACAGCTTATTTATGGTAGAACATGAGAAGCAAGTCTGACCGTTCCGGTCTGACTGAGGGGAAACATTAGATATCGTGAGTTATTTTTCATTAGCGAAAGATCTGCCTACTTCCAAAAATTTAAAAATAATAGCAGAGATTTTTTTGATTTGTTTACGCAACTAGGAAGCATGCAATAACCAATTTAAATGACTGAATTCGTAAATATAATTGTTCTGTTTACCGGGATGGTTCCAGTCAATTAATCAACTCCAAAAATAAATCACCGAAACCATTTTAAAAATGACGACACTGTTTTAAAAAGCCGGATATTGCAGCCTACTTTTTATCCAAAGTTGATCAATGAAAAAATTACTGAAATACCTATTAAGCACCATCCTCGTTTTGTTTGTATTGCTGAATATGGTCACCGCCTTTCATGCCTACAAGTTCACCCACTTTTACGATGCCAACGAAGTTGCACCAATGAAAAATGCGAATAAAGGCAAATGGGACATCACCAAAGAAATACTATTTGGCATCAATGCTGTAAAGCGGCCCAATAGCATTCAAGCCGATACTTCATTTGAAACCATCCAACTGGTTGCGGAAGACAAAACAAATATTGAAGGCTGGTATTTTAAAACAGGTAATGCGGTAAAAGGTACGGTGGTAATGTTTCATGGACACGGGGGCACCAAATCAGGTGTAGTGAATGAAGCCGCCGAATTTAGAAAAATGGGCTATCATACCTTTTTGATTGACTTCAGGGCCCACGGCAATAGCGGCGGTAATACCTGCACCATTGGTTACGATGAGGCCGAAGAGGTGCAACTGGCATATAATTTTATCAAAGGAAAAGGAGAAAAAAATATGGTGCTTTGGGGTATATCCATGGGTGCTGCTGCTATTAGCAAGGCGATGAATGATTATCCATTACAACCTTCTAAAATAATTTTAGAAATGCCTTTTGGATCGATACTGGAAGCCGCTGAAGGAAGAATAAAAATGATGGGATTACCGCCACAACCATTGGCAACCCTGATTACCTTTTGGGGTGGAGCGGAGCATGGCTTTTGGGCATTTAATATGAAGCCCTCTGCATACGCAACAAAAATTACGATCCCCACTTTATTGCAATGGGGTAAAAATGATCCCCGTGTTTCCAAAAGTGAAACGGATTTGATTTATCAGCATTTACCGGCTGCAAAAAAAATAATGGTGTATGAAAGCTGCGGCCACGAATCACTTTGTAAAAAAGAAAATTCAAAGTGGGTAATGACAGTAAATAATTTTTTGACCAATTAATTTTGTTGATGATGCATCCCAAAGAAATTTCAATACTCGATTTTACTTACACGCTTCCCGATGACCGCATCGCTGCTTTTCCTTTAAATGAAAGAGATGATTCCAAACTATTAGTTTATCAGGAAGGTATTTTGCAGGAAGACCAGTATAAAAATATCGCTCGCTATTTGCCCGCCAGGAGTCTGCTGGTGTTTAACAACACCAGAGTAATACAGGCCAGGATATTATTTCAAAAAGCTACCGGAGGCGTGATAGAAATTTTTTGCCTGGAACCTTATGAAGCGCTGAATGAATATAGTAGCATCATGAGTAGAAAAGAAAAGCTGCGCTGGAAATGTATGATTGGTGGGGCCGGCAAATGGAAGGAAGGTCCGCTTTCAAAGAAGGTAATCGTTCAAGGCACAGAAGTGGAATTAGAGGCCCGGTTGGTTGAAAAATTACCAGATGCGTATGTAGTAGAACTCTCCTGGCAGCCAACTGATTTTACTTTTGCAGAAGTGATTGACCAGGCAGGCGATACACCACTGCCACCCTATATTAAAAGAAAAGCAGCGGCCTCCGATAAGGAAAGATACCAGACGATTTATGCAAAACATGAAGGATCAGTTGCGGCACCTACCGCCGGACTGCATTTTACACCGGGTATTTTTGCTTCGCTTGCAACAAAAAATATCGGGGCTGAATATGTAACCCTTCATGTGGGTGCCGGTACATTCAAACCGGTAAAAGCAGCGGCGCTGGAAGGCCATGAAATGCATGCCGAATGGATGGACGTAACTGTAGAGACAATAAAAGAATTAATTAAAAATGCGGGCAACATCATAGCCGTTGGTACTACTTCTTTGCGAACGCTCGAAAGCTTATACTGGATGGGTTTGAAATGTGTATTGAACCCCAACGCCACAATAGAGGAGCTCATGATTTATCAATGGGATGTGTATGAAACGCCATTGAGTGAAACCAATTTTTCTGCAACCGTCGTTATGGAAGGATTATTAAAGTGGATGGCTAAACATAACAGCGATCGGCTGCTCAGCGCTACACAAATTTTAATAGCGCCCGGTTATCAGTACCGTGTTGTAAAAGCAATTGTTACCAATTTTCACCAGCCACAATCTACTTTATTACTATTGGTAGCCGCAGCCATTGGCGATGATTGGCGAAAAGTATATGCCTATGCAATGGAGAATGATTTTCGTTTTCTTAGCTATGGAGATGGAAGTTTATTATTCCTCAATCAAAACGATTTCTCAGTAGAAAAATAAAATGAGGAAGCTGGTAGCATGGGTAGTGCTATTTTGAGTACGGACTTCATTTAAGGCTGTATCGTAACCGGTGTTCCCACAGGTATAAAACTAAATAGATCTTTCATCTCCGTATATTTTACTGAAACACAGCCATCCGTCCAATTGTAAAAATTATCTACCGTCCATTCTTCTTCTGGCCTGGTGGCGTGTATGGCGATGCCGTTGCCAATTCTTGCACTTTTTGGTAAGAGACCTTTTTGCTTACGTGCATTAAAACGTTGCACACTTTCCAGTGTAGGGTAATCTAACAATAACTCATAAGACCATTTTGGATGAATCTTTTTTTGAATGACTTTAAAATGGCCATCTGGCGTTTTCTTGTCGCCCTCCCGCCATTTGTCGCCTAAATCCTTGCTGCCAAACACAATTGGGTACGTGGCATACCAACCTTCTTCGTCATATACTTTTAATTCGTAATCACTTTTGTCGATGATGATATAATAGGGGTTTTCTTCAGAAGGAGTTATTTTTTTTAGGGGTCTGTTTGCGGTAGGATTCATAGCAATTCGCTTTTTTTTATTACCAAAAGGCACAAACGCCATCAGGGCAATAAGGGTGGACAATGCGAATACGGGATAAAAGCGGGCCAATTTCATACCTGGGATTTTTTTTGGATTACAATTCAAACGTTATGCCACCTATAAATAGTATAAATTTTTTATTAACATTCGGTGAGTTTTAACAAATATGTAATGTTCCGGAGATATAATTTGTAGAGGGCTAAAATTTTTTTTTGATTTAAGACGGTAGTTTGCAATGGCGTTTGGTTATTGCTCTATACTACACTCTGTTTACTTTTTTGCCTCCCGATTTATTCGCATATGCGTCAAGCTAAGGATATTACCCCTCATTTTTTCCACATCATATTAATATTGAAAATTAGTGCAACAATATTTACGCCAGCGGCGTAACCTGTTTGTAGCTTCGCCAATTCATCAATGCAAACCCTGCGCCAGCGGCGCAGTCTGATAATTTGGGTAATGCAGAAAAACGCAAGATTGCCCTTCTGGGGCAAATGCGGTTTATGTTAAAAGTTTCTACAAACAGATTACGCCGCTGGTGTAAAAATACCAATAGTAAAACTTCTTGAAACCTTTTCCACATATATGTTATAGCTAATAAATTAAAAAATTAACTTGACGCCGATGCGATTAATTCGGGACAGGTTGATTCAATCTTTCGGCTTCGCTCAGGATGTAACAAAAAAATCAGGGCTGCACCTCATCCGCCCTTTGGGCACCTTCTCCCACAGGAAAAGGAAAAGGTCTTATCAGGCTAAAAATTTGATTGTCTGGCTAAATCCGATATCGGATGAAATAAATCACAACACCAGAACATTGCCGTGCTTTGGTGCGACTTACGAGCCAATAGCAAAGCCGAAAATCAGTAACATCAATCTGATAGCTATCGGATTCTTTTTTTAACGCCAGTCATTCAAATTTTCTTAACCTTGCCTGACTGCGTCAAGCAGACAGGGCCTTTTTTATGAGGCCGTAGGTGATCTTATGAGAGCTGCTTAATTCTATATTTTTTTAAGAAATTTGTCTAGGTGCTCTATCATAGCTGTTGTAACTGATACTCAATTTTGTCTATTAGCGGCAAAATATCGAATAAAATATCCTCAAAAGCGGTTGATTGTTTTATGCAATGCTCACTCAAAAAGTAGCTGGCTCAAATGTTCTACTTACTTTTGTGACCATGTTTAGAATAAAAAAGTCATTAGGCCAGCATTTTTTAAAAGACGATGTAGCTATTCAAAAAATTGTGGATGCATTAAAGGAAGATTCATTTGCCAATTTGTTGGAAGTTGGTCCGGGTGGAGGAGCACTTACAAAACACCTGATACAAATACCCGATATTCATTTTAAAGCAGTAGAACTGGATGATGAAAAAACAGCCTACCTGTCGAAAACCTATCCATCTTTAAAAGACAATATCATCAGTGAGAGTTTTTTGGATATTGATCCTCCATTTGATTCGCCATTTACCGTAATTGGTAATTTTCCCTATAATATTTCTACCCAGATTTTATTTAAAGTATTGGATTGGAAAGACCAGGTGCCGGTGGTAATTGGCATGTTTCAAAAAGAAGTGGCAGAACGGGCCGCCTCAAAAGAAGGCAGTAAAGTATATGGCATACTGAGTGTTTTAATACAGGCTTTTTACGATGTGGAATATTTATTTGATGTAAGCAATCAAAGTTTTAACCCGCCACCTAAAGTACAAAGTGGTGTAATCAGGTTGAAAAGAAGAACAACTGAGTTATCCGTTAAGAGCGAACGGGCATTTAAAGTATTGGTTAAAACTGCTTTTAACCAGCGCCGCAAAACCCTGCGCAATGCCGTAAAAAGTTTATTTACTCCGGAAGTATTAAAGGATGAGCTTTTTAATAAACGTGCAGAAGTGCTCAGTGTTGATGATTTTGCAGCACTAACTTTTAGAATGATTTAAAATAGTCAAAATGCGTGTATGCTTTTTATTGGTGATCAGTTCGTTACTATTTATATCTTGCTATACGCCAAGGTATATGTACAGTCCTGCTGCACAAAACATTCCTTTATTGGTTAATAAGGGCGATAGTAAATTATCCGGCGCAATTGCTACCAACTTTTCAAAAGAATACACAGCCAATAACAGGTTGAACGAAACTAAAAATCGTGGCTTCGAATTGCAGGGCGCCTATGCCATTACCAATCATTTTGCGATAGCAGCCAATTATTACCGCCGGAACGAAAGCAATAACGGAAGTAAATCAAGCTTTAGGCTGGATAGTGCGAACCTCCGTTATAAAAGGCAACTGACAGAACTGGCTGTTGGCTATTTCACTCCTTTGGCGGAGAGTAAATTATTTATGTTCCAGTTATTTGGTGGCATTGGTAAAGGCCAGTTTAGTTTTACTGATGTTGGAAAAGACCGCAGTAATTTTGACTATAGCAGAAACCACCAGGCGCAGGTCACTAAATTTTATTTTCAGCCTGCCCTGATGTTGCAAAGCAAAGGTAATTTTGCCGCTTCATTTTCCAGCCGGTTTAGTTTTTTAAAGTTTGGTAATATTAAGACCAATTATACGCCTACAGAATTATCCAATTATCAATTAGACAGTCTTACGGATGGCACCCGTAATTTTTGGGAACCTGCTTTTACCAATTCTTTTGGGTTTAAAAAATTACCGGGCATACTCTTCGAATACCAGTTCGGAACTTCCATATTACTAAATAACCGACCCATCAACCACCGTGCTTTTAATTTTTCTTTCGCCCTTGTATTCGATCTGCCCAAATTACTAAGTGGGAAAAAAGAAGTTGATAAAAACTATACTAAGCAAGGGATAGATTAGTGAGTTGTTCTTTAGCTCATTATTAATAATCATCCCGAAAGGAATCGGGATGATTATTAATCCTTTTTACCAAAAAGGATTAATAATAAAATCATATTTGCCAATGAAGCTTAATACGATAGCTATCGGATGAAAAACTTCCGGCTGGTTCATAAAAAAAATTTATGACTAATTTACCCCTTGTTTAGTATAACAACTGCATTCCAAATCTGATCGATCTCGGATTTCGCAGACACAAGTGATAGGTGGCGATACAACCTACGCATCAAAAAAAGCGAAACATAAAAACTAACAACTGTTAACATTTTGAGGTGCTTTCTTTGTAATTTGCACCACGATTGTTTTGTTGCATACTTCTAAGAAACTTGCCCATCAGTATTTTGTATAGGGAGCCGATTGCTACCACTGGTCTTTGGTTCTTTAGCTAAGTTGTTCATCGGGAAATAAGGTACAGCGATGCCCGGTTATCTAAAAAAGTTGATAAAATAATCAGTACTGAAAGACATCACTTCATCAATCGTACTTAAATTTTAAAATTATATATGAGTTTTACACCCACGCATAAAGTCAGGATCGTAACCGCCGCAGCCTTGTTCGACGGGCACGATGCCGCCATCAATATCATGCGCCGCATATTGCAGTCGAAGGGCGCAGAAATCATTCACCTCGGCCATAATCGCAGCGTACATGAAATAGTAGAATGCGCCATAGAAGAAGATGCACAGGGCATTGCCATCACCAGCTACCAGGGCGGCCATATTGAGTTCTTCAAATACATGAAAGACCTGCTGGATGAAAGTGGTTGTGGACATATTAAAATATTTGGAGGTGGCGGCGGTACCATTTTGCCTGCCGAAATAGAAGAATTGCATCAATACGGAATTGAAAGAATTTATAGTCCGGATGATGGAAGAAGAATGGGTTTGGAAGGGATGATTGAGGATTTGATGGGAAGGGTAGCCCCCCTGCCCCCCGAAGGGGGGTTCTTGGAGCATGATAATGCGAATGACTTTTTAACTGGGGAAGAAAGCGGTTCCCAAAAAAATCCAAACGAAACAACTGTGTCAGAGGCTTATAAAACGATTCAATCTCATCCGAACGTATCCGAAGCAGATACCAACGAATTAAAAGACTCCCAGAACCCCCCTTCGGGAGGCAGGGGGGCTTATGCAATGGGCGAACAGCGTGACATTAAAAAGATAGCAATTGCCATCACACTAGCAGAAAATGGCAAGGACTTTAAATCTTACCTCAACGAATTAAAAATAGACACCAACGAATTAGCGGACTCCAAGAACCCCCCTTCGGGGGGCAGGGGGGCTGTCCTCGGCATCACCGGCACCGGTGGCGCAGGCAAATCTTCTGTAACCGATGAAATCGTTCGGCGGTTTTTGAATACCTATCTTGATAAAACCATTGCCGTAATATCGGTAGACCCCAGTAAGAAAAAAACCGGGGGTGCATTGCTGGGCGACCGGATCAGAATGAATGCCATCTCATCGCCCCGGGCATATATGCGTAGCCTTGCTACCCGTGAAAGCGATAAGGCACTAAGTCAATATGTGCAGGAGGCCATCGACATTTGTAAGACCGCCGGTTATGATTTTATCATTTTAGAAAGTGCGGGTGTGGGCCAAAGTGATGCGTCTATTTTAGATTATGTAGATATAAG
>JBBQKO010000102.1:0-13482 GCA_038327005.1 Chitinophagales bacterium
TGTGTGTGAACGGTTAATAATGAATGGGCAATATTTCATCATCTGCGATTCTCAATTCACGAATGATAATCCGCCATCGGATAGCTACCGGATCATAAATCGAACCTGCATTTGATTCTTAACGCACCATTTTCAAAAAATTCACTTTCTTTAAAAGCATCTTTCTGAATTTGATGCACGGGAAGGTTTGTAAACAAAGCGGTGTGTTTTACTTGATAGAAAGTAGATACAACCAACTTTAAAATACTCAAAGGTGTTGGAAAGAGTTTTTTATTTGACGTAATTGTTGAACAGAATCGTTAACACTACTGTATTTGTTCTTGCGCATGGGGATCATCAATTCCTTATTTTATTTTAATATAACTCAACGGCACCTGTATTTTGTTATCATAAGCCACTTTAATTTTGGTATCCCGGATGGCCTCTTCAAATATTTTGTTCCAGCTAATGTTGTTGTTGCTACTGGTAAAGCCTACATCGCTTAAGGAATTATCAAGCAGGCTATTGCAAAAATATCCGCCAGATGCAACATAATACCAGGATGGCTGTTCCATACTACTGGTGGCTAGCAATATATTTCCTTCTTTATTAAATAAGGCTTTTACGGAAGCAGCGCTCAGCATATTTTGCCCCGGCGACATAATTACAGGGTCTGATCTGGAAGGTGTGCCGCCTGCTGAGGTATTGCAGCATTCGCCGATTACTATGGTTAAACGGGCACCTTTTTTTGCCAGCGGCTGGTACACATCAAAATCTAAATTCATTGAATTTGCCAGTGAGATATTTTGTGAAATTCCATCCCTCAAATCAATTCTGGGCCAAACGGAGGTTTGATCTGCAAAACGAAAGCCATGTCCTGAATAATAGAAAACGATCATATCATTGCTGCCGGTTTCAACATTTCCTACCGTATTTTCTACCGTGGTTTTACTAAAGTCATCTCCAATCACTTCTTTAAAATTAAAACGCATATTGCAGGTACTGGCTACATCCTTAAACAAGGATTTTAATTTTCGGTGATTGGCGAGAAAGCCTGTTCCGAGTGTGCCGTCATTTGAATTGGTTACCAGCAAAAGGTGGAGGGTAGCACTGCTCAAATCATTTTCAGTTTTATTTTCTTTTGGCCATTCCCAGCTAAAATCAAGCAGGTATTTATCAGTGATCTTCTTTTTCTCCATTATCTGAAATGAACTGATCTTGCCGTTTTCCTGTTGAGTGGTACTGGTAGGACTGTACACATATTCCGGCTGATAATATTGCTCACCTGCTTTTTTGGAGAGTACAATAATATTAGGATTGTACTTTTTACCCTTTGATGTTTTGCTGATGTATGTTGGGTCAGTACCTTTTAAAACCCAATAGTTTTTTCCATTTAGTTCTGTAAATTCTACCATCACTTTTTGCTCCACAACGCTCCATCCATCTTCGTTATCAAAGTAACGTACCCTCAATAGATTGTTTTCGTTGCTATTGCCATTGTAAAATAGCAGCGCCTTGTATTCCCGTCCCAGTATGGCTGTGCCGTTATTTGCTTTTTCAAAAAAGTTTTACTTGATTTCATAAATGCCCTGCGCAAATCCACATTGGAAAATTAAAATTCCCAATGCCAGCATGAGACAGCGAGTGATTAAATGGCGTAGTCTTTTATTGGAATTAGTATTTGCGAATTTCATAGATATGTTTTTATACAATGTAAATGGTAAGAGTCTGTGTTTTTTTATTTGATTCATTTATAAAACCCATTTCAACCAAAAGTAATTTAATTGGGTTTTTTATCTGCCAATCCGTTAAGTATTTTACTTTCAGATTTTTTTCAATTAAAAAAGAATGGGTCATGTTAGCGTTCTTTTATACGTGAAAATTGGTTATTGTTAAGTGGATTCGGCTACCGTGTGGAGGGTATATTTTGTTGACATATTTTTTTGGTTGTGCAATGATTTTTTTAATTTCCACTAAAATGCACAGCATTGTTTTTTGAATGCTACATTCGTTGTTCTGTAAGTAATAAAATGTAAACGAACCGGATATGATAGAATTGGTACAATTTAAAAAAGATGATTTTGAACAACTGATAGAATGGATTCATGATGAAGAGATATTGACCAACTGGTCGGGGAGTCTGTTTAGTTTTCCGCTGTCGTCCAAAAGTTTGGATTGGTACATCGAAGACACCAATCTCATCAATGAATCCGATGCGTTTGTTTACAAGGCCATGGATAAGTCTGGTACAACCGTTGGGCATATTTCGCTGGGAGGCATTAGCTGGAAAAACCGGTCGGCACGCATTACAAGGGTATTGATTGGAGATACCGCACAACGTGGAAAAGGTTGTTGTCAGGGGATGATTAAAGCAGTATTGCAGATCGCTTTTAAAGAGTTGAAATTGCATCGGGTAAGCCTGGGCGTTTACCAAAACAATCCTTCTGCCATTCGTTGCTACGAAAAGGCTGGCCTCAAAGCCGAAGGCATTCACCGGGATATCCTTTGGTTTAAAAATGAATGGTGGAGTATGATTGAAATGAGTATGTTGGAAACGGAATGGTATGCCTTGAATGGATAACAGCAATTTGAAAAGCCCCCCTGCCCGCCGAAGGGGGGGGCTGGGAGACTGCTGGTGGAAATAACATTTAAATAGCAGCCTTGGGGATTTTTATATTAGTTGGAAAAAGTTCAATAACGGTATGCGATAGAAGAATGTGTCGTAAATGAAGTTTAATTGAAATACAAATAGCTAATTCAAAAGGTATGACACACAGCGGAAAGAGAATACGCTTAAAAATTCAAGCCTCTTGAAAGCCCTTCTTTGGCGGGGCCTGGGGAGGCTTTCCTGCTACCAACGGGCTTCTTGGGTGAATCGGCGTGGATATTTAAATCATCCTGGTGACAGAATTCACATAGTTTATCTGGAGGGCTATTTTAAAGTTTGTTTTGGTAAAATTTATTTTTCAAGTAGATGATTTAGATGGACGTTGTAAATATTTTTCAGCAATTAAATACGCATCGGATTTGAAATATTTTAATGTTTTTAATGCAGCTTTTATCGTTTTATTGATTGGTCCTCCAACGCAGGCACAGGATATGTTTGCAGGTTACGAGCATCTGTTCACCACCCCACGGCAATACACAGTTTACCAGCCGGATGGCGAAATCCGGATAGATGGAAAGCTAAAAGAAAACTCATGGGATGCAGCTCCATGGTCTGAATATTTTATAGATATTGAGGGTGATAAAAAAGTGGCCCCTGTATTCAACACCCGGTTTAAATTACTATGGGACGCTCAAAATATTTACGTAGCTGCCGAACTGGAAGAACCTAATATATGGGCCAATGTGAAACAGCACGATGCAGTTGTTTTTTACGATAACGATTTCGAGATTTTTATCGATCCGGATGGCGATACGCACAATTATTTTGAAATTGAAGTAAATGCCATCAATACCATCTTCGATCTTTTTTTAGTAAAGCCCTATCGCAATGGCGGACCAATTTTAATTAACTGGGATGTGCAAAATTTGAGATCTGCCATATCTTCAAAAGGAAAAATCAATCGATCAAAGGGTACAGACCAAAAATGGTTTGTGGAGATGGCCATTCCTTTGCGATCATTGAGTTTTGGAAATGGCATACAATTGCCAAAAGACCAGGCAATCTGGCGCATTAATTTTTCGAGGGTGCAATGGGATACAGATATTGTAAAAGGAAAGTACGTTAAGAAAATGGATTCAATTACCAGCCGTCCGCTGCCCGAGCACAATTGGGTTTGGTCGCCCCAGGGAGTGGTGGATATGCATTTGCCGGAGCGGTGGGGGTACCTGCATTTTAGTACGCAAAAAGCAGGCACGCCCAAAATTGATGTATCACTGCCGCCTGCCGAAAAGTATAAAAAATATTTATGGTTATTGTTCTATCAGCAACAACGATACAGGCAACAGCACCTTCGGTATGCATCCGAACTAACGCAACTAAATCTGCCTGCCATTATAGAGCTGCCCGGCATTCGTTGTAAGTTATCGCTGGAGGCCAATAGCAGCCAATATAAAGCGGTCATACAATCATTCACTGAAAATGAAAACTGGCAAATAAATCACGAAGGTAAAATCAATAAAATTTTAATTCCATGATCAACAAAAGACAATTCCTAAAGTCGGCTTTGGTAGCAGGTTTTGCTACTACTCAATTACCGCTCATCTCTACTGCTGGTGAAAGTGAATTTTTGAAAATGAACAAAAACAAAAAGAAGCATTGGGTATGGGTAAACCCAAATCCTAAGGATACGGAAGAAGCCCTTCAAACGCTCTATGCCAAATATCACGATGCAGGTTTACGGGGTATATTTTTTGAAGGCGACAGCGAAATGCATTTCCGTATTGCAAAGAAAAATAAGATAGAAGCCCATCGTTGGATATGGACGATGAACCGGGGCGAAAAGAGCTTGCTGGATGCACACCCCGAATGGTATGCAATCAACAGAAAGGGCGAATCATGTGCTGTTAAACCACCTTATGTTAACTACTATCGCTGGCTTTGCCCTTCGAGGGAAGAGGTTTATCAGTATCTTGAAACAGAAGTAAGGGCGATGCTTGGCAAAGATTATGTGGATGGCATTCACCTGGATTATGTCAGGTATTGCGATGTGATACTGCCGGTAAATTTGTGGGGTAATTATGGCATTGAGCAGAATAAGGAATTACCTGAATATGATTTTTGTTATTGTGATGTATGCCGGGAATCATTCAAACAACAGAAGGGAATTGATCCACTTACCATTCAGCATCCCGACCAAAGTCCGTCATGGCGAAAATTCCGGTATGATAACATTACTAAAATTGTAAATCGGTTATCGGCAGTTGCACATACCTTCAAAAAGCCCATCACTGCCGCCGTTTTTCCAACACCTGAAGTGGCCAAAAGGATCGTGCGGCAAGACTGGACCAACTGGAATCTAAATGGTATTTGCCCGATGATTTATCATGGCTTTTACAAAGAAGATGTAACCTGGATTGGAGATGCAGTCGCCGAAGGGGTAAAGGGCATTGGCGGTAAATTTCCGTTATATGCAGGTTTGTATATGCCGGATTTTAAAAACGAGGATGAAATTAAAAAGGGCATTGAACTGGCCATGCAAAATGGAGCCGCAGGAGTTTCTATTTTTGGTAATCTTAGTGATCCAATACTTGAAGTGTTGAAAGGACTTAAATAAATTTTGCTGAGTGCAGGAATAATAACTGGTTTCGTTTAGTGATAGTCTGCTTTCACAACTTTTTTCCAGAAAAAAATTAGTGTAGATAGTTCACTTGCATCATATACTGATTAAAAAATTCCAGATATTACGAACGAAGTTCAGTTATTTGACAACACAACTATGCAATAGCAAGCATAAGTTCTGTACATTTACAAAAAATATAGTAAGATGAAAATTTTTGTAGCAGGTTTACCTTATGATCTGGATGATGCAGAACTGGAAGAAATATTTGAAAAATTTGGAACTGTAACTTCGGCCAAAGTAGCCATTGATAAAGAAACAGGTAAGAGTAAGGGGTTTGCATTTTTAGAAATGCCCAATAGTGCAGAAGCAAAAGATGCCATTGAAAGTATGAATGATATTTCACTTGGTAAAAAGCCATTGGTAGTAAAAGAAGCAGAAGAACGTAGTTCGGCTCCAAGGCCGGGAGGACCCGGTGGTCCGGGAAACAGGCCAGGTGGAAACAGGCCCGGCGGCAGTGGAGGATACAACAAGCCAGGCGGTTACAATAATGATCGCAATCGGTATTAGTGTATTTCTCTGGTAGACTTGAAGAAATCCATTCAACAGTGGATGCAATTGCAGTAATCTGGTATCGTGCCTGGTGGATCTGTTTTGCATGCGTTGCATTCAAATGAAAATATTTTTAATTAGTAGGATGCTGCCAATTTCTTTCCTTTTAACAGGTTAGAGATTGGCAGCATTTATGTTTCTACAAATGGGTAAATTCGCCTGCTATCAACCGGTAATTCAACAGGTGCTTGTTTGCTGCCCATTTCCGGTTGCTCTATATTCATTCTTCTCTTTTGCGGTATTTTTCTCCCACATTTTTTTAACAAATCCTGATTTATTCAGAAGCTGATATTGCAACTTTCTTTACGATCAGTTTCTTAGTTCAGCCCATTTTTTTTGATGAACTAAAGGTTAGCACTGCAAGAAAACTGCAACCCGCTTTATTTGCTTTAGCCAGTGGACTCTTCTTATTTAAAGTACTTGTTGATGGAGATCAGTTTTAATCTTATATTTTTGCGCCGGTTCAAAAATAACAACTCAATAATTTATTATCCAATCATGATCGATTTTTCAACAGTCTCCTTACAAAAAATGGCAATTCATTTTGTGGGCAACAAGAGCAAAGAAGAAGGTGTGTATATCTCAAAAAATAGTATCAGCAATTTCAACGAAGAGGAAGAGGAAAGCTTTCTAAAATACTTCATTGAACCTTTCAGAAAGGTGGCTGAATTTTATAATTTTTATCATCCAACCGAAATAGACCTGAACGAAATAAAAAGCTTTGCTACCGCACTGTTCAATGAAACAGCAGGTTTTGAAGAAGTGGCAGAAAAGATTGCAAAAACCTTGTATGATAAATCTGATCATCCCAATATCAATGCCGGTGAATTATTTGTAACCTGGTTCAATGGTTGCACTTTTAATGGCGAAACCGTTGACGCATTGGGTATTTATAAATCGGAGGTGAAAGATACTTTTATCAAATTACAGAAAGAAGAGAAGGGATACGATTACGAGCTGGATGCAGGTATCAATATTAACCAGATTGATAAAGGCTGTATTATCTGCAATACTAAAAAGGACGGCGATTTTATTGTAACGGTGCTGGATAATATCAACAAATCAAAAGAGGCCAAATACTGGATGGATGATTTTTTAAAACTGATTAGTTGCCAGGACAGTTTTCATTTTACCAAAGATTACCTGGATGTGGCAAAGAAATTTGTAACGGAAAGAATGCCCGAGGTATTTGATCTGTCAAAAGCAGATAAAATCGATTACCTCAACAAGTCGATCAACTACTTTAAAAAACACGATCATTTTGCTGAAGAAGATTTTTTGCAGGATGTATTTGAGCATAGCGAAGTCATTGATAAATTTACCCAGTTTAAAGATAAATATGCGAACGAAAACCATGTAGTGCTCGACAATGAATTTGATATCTCTAACCAGGCAGTTAAAAAACAGGCCAAAGTTTTTAAAAGTATCTTAAAGCTGGATCGCAATTTTCATGTGTATATTCATGGCAGTAAAGACCTGATAGAAAAAGGAATGGAAGCAGACGGAAGAAAATATTATAAACTTTTTTACGAAGAAGAATTGTAGGGAAGAATGTTTTAAAAATTTGTGATACAATGTTGTTTTATTAAAATTGTTTGGTGATGTGGTATTTGTCGTACTAAGCCGGAAACTTATGCTACCGGCCACTTCAGGCGTTTACATCAACAACATTGGTCAATGATTCACAACAAACATATTTATATGAAAAACATAAACTGGGGTATCATTGGATGTGGTGATGTAACCGAAGTTAAAAGCGGACCTGCATTTAACAAAGTAAACAATTCATCATTGGTGGCAGTGATGCGCCGGGATGCCCAAAAGGCAAAGGATTATGCACAGCGGCACCTGGTGCCTGCATGGTACAGTGATGCCAACGAGCTCATCAATGACCCTGCGGTGAATGCGATTTACATTGCAACGCCGCCTTCTTCGCATGAAGCCTATACCATTGCTGCGATTGATGCGGGTAAGCCGGTATATGTAGAAAAGCCGATGACGCTTAACGAGGCTGCAGCCATCCGGATGGCCCGCTATGCGGCGGCTAAAAACGTACCATTATCAGTGGCACATTATCGCCGGGCACAACCACTATTTAAAAAAGTAAAACAATTACTGGAGTCAAACGCCGTCGGCGAGATACGCTGTGTAAGGCTCGATTATTTTAAACTGTCACTTACCAACGATGAGTTACAATTGCCCAACGTGGCATGGCGTGTAGATCCGGCTATTTCGGGCGGTGGTTTGTTTCATGATATTGCGCCGCACCAGCTTGATTTGATGTTTCATTTTTTTGGTCCTGTTCAAAAGGCAACCGGTATTTCAACGAGGCAATCTGCGGCAGGTATCGCAGATGATCTGGTGGCGGGAAACATTCTTTTTAAAAACAGGGTAGCGTTTAGTGGCGTTTGGTGCTTTAATGCAGTTGCAGGGCAGGAGAGGGATTGCTGCGAAATTATAGGCTCCAATGGAAAAATAAGTTTCAGTGTTTTTGAAAACCAGCCCGTTGTACTTGCCATTGGCGATACAATTGAAAGTTTTCATTTTGATAGTTTACCCCATGTGCAACAACCGATGATTGAATGTGTAACAAATTATTTTTTAGGTGAGGGAGACAATCCCTGTAGCGCAGAAGATGGTACAGCAGTGATGCATTTACTGGATGCGTTTACGGCAAAATAGTCAGCAGGAAAATTGTTGTTTCTACTTCTTATTTAACAAAAATGTATTACAAAAAAAACATGATTTTAATCATAGTTTAATAAAAATTATGCACGCAATTTTAAGGAGCAAACAACAAAAACTGTAAAGAGATCGCCGGTTGAAACCAATGGCAAACAGCGACAAAATCAATTTACGCTTATGAAATTTCTTACAGGATACTGTTGCATCGCAGGTTAATTTAAAGCATACAGCATGCTGTCTTAACTTACTCTTTAGTAGGTAAATGCAACCAATTAATTTATGCAAGAACGAATGACGGCTGTAATGAATGCCCCCGGGTTTAAAATCCCTTGAAACAAGCAATTTCAAGCCTAATGTACGGTCCAGGCTATCACTGCTTGTAATCTAAAAACAAAAGAAAAGCTTCCAAACGGGAGCTTTTCTTTTGGTAATCTACCAACGCTGATTTGCTTCAAAAAAATATCGTCACGGTATGCTTAAACCTGTCTGAAAGTTGCCGGGTAGTAAATTGTTTACCCGTCAAAGCGCCGGTTTTCTATAATCGTTCTTTTTTTAACCGCTAATTTTACAGTATAATTACCAAGCAGTAGTACCTTAATGCGGTGGCGCAATTATACCAATATCATCAAACCAGAAGCATATGTTTTATACAGAAGGCTTTTTTGAAACCCTTACCGTTAAAACCCTTACTATGAAAAACCTAAGCTCATTTTTTGTAATTCTCCTACTCGTTGGATGTCAAAAGGATCTTGTTGAAATGCCGGTGCTTGCACCGGATGTTCCTGTTATTATTGATACCACGCCCGTTTACACGAAATATACCATTTTTAAAGGGCAGCATTATTGTGATAAAACGGCCGTAAAATCTTTTTCAGATAAAGAGATGAGCTTTAAAGTGATCTTTGACAGTACAGCAATTTATACAACACTGGATCCCGTTAACCAGGGTGACATTAATAAATTAGTTGGTTTTACCGAAGGCATAGACAACCATATCAACAGTGCCAGAATTGGGTGGGGCTGGAATAAAAATGCTTTGCGATTATATGCTTATGTCTATGCAAACAGTGTTAGAAGTTTTAAGGAAATTTCAACCGTTGCGATTGGCGCAGTTATTACCTGCAAAATTGGTATTTCAGAAAAGCAATATTCATTTGAAGTGGATGATAAAAAAGTTGCCTTAAACAGGGCTATCGAAGGACCGGCAGTTGCCGGCTATTGGCAGTATCCTTATTTTGGCGGCGATGAAGTTGCGCCAGGCAATATCTATATTTATATGCTGGATATTAAAAAATAAAAAGACCCACAGGTTATGAACCGATGAGTCTTTATTAAGTTGTTTTTTAAATGCAATCAATTTCAACTCAATCCCGGTAATTCAATGCCGGTTGTATGTCTCCCAATAATGCTTTGTATTGGTAGCTGCCTTTGTCTTTAATAAATTCCTGTTTTGCTTTTTCAATCAATGCCGGGGTGCTATATAAATCAATTGCCATCAGTGCCATAGATTTTGCTGCTACCATCATTCCCTTGCTGCCAATTTCTGTTCCGCCGCATGCTACTGCCTGCCAGCTATGAGCAGCCGTGCCGGGTATCCAGGTAGCTGCACGCATACCTACGGTAGGCACTACATAACTTACATCGCCAACATCGGTTGATCCGCCGCCGGATGACTCTTTTGCTTTCATTGGATTTATCAGCCCGGCGTTTTCGATGAGCGGTGCATCGTATCCAAAAGTGGTTTGTAGTTTTTTACCAAATTCAATTTCTGCTGCCGTAAGATTTACGCCTCCTACTTTTTCAAGGTTCAGTTGCATGGCACTGGCCAATGTATGATTGATCAACAGATCGTGTGTGCCTCCGATGATGGCATAATCAACCGTAGTTTCAGTACCCATCGCAGCTCCATTGGCGGCTTTTACTACCCGGTCAAATACTTTTACAACTTCCTCTCTTTTAGGATGACGAACATAATAATATACTTCTGCAAAATCAGGCACCACATTGGGCGCTTTACCGCCATTGGTAATCACATAATGAATGCGGGTTTCGGGTGTAATATGTTCCCGCATCATATTTACCATATTGTCCATTGCTTCCACACCATCTAAGGCAGACCTGCCTTTTTCAGGCGATGCGGCTGCATGTGCGGATATACCGTGAAAACGAAATTTAGCAGATTTGTTAGCAAGCGCACTCATTACTGTAACACCATTGTTATCACCCGGATGCCAGTGGATGGCTACATCTACATCATTGAATAAGCCGGCCCTTACTAAAAAAACTTTGCCTGATCCTCCTTCTTCAGCCGGACAACCGAACACCCGAATGGTACCATTGATTTTTTTCTGTTCGATCAGTTTTTTAATTTCAATACCTGCTGCTACAGATGCTGTGCCGAACAGATGATGGCCGCAACCATGACCTGCGGCCTGGTTCGGTATGGGCCTTTTTTCGGGTACGGCTTCCTGCGCCAAACCCGGCAATGCATCAAACTCTGCGAGGATGGCAATTACCGGCTGTCCGCTACCATACGTAGCTACAAATGCAGTGGGGATACCAGCTACTCCTTTTGTGATAGTAAATCCATTATCAGCTAAAGTTTGTTGCAACAGAGCGCTGCTTTTTTGTTCCTTATAGCCCATCTCTGCAAAGTTCCAGATGCTTTGGGCTGTTTGCCGGTATTCCTCGTACTTTAACTGGATATCTGCAATGGCCTGATTTTTTAAAGTCTCAATACCGGAGACCTTTTTTTGCGCAACTAAGGTTAGGTTGGCCAATATAAAAAGCCCACCAATCAACACTTTTACAACGTTATTTTTCATGAGAATATTTTACCCGCACAATATAAGAGAAACCTTTTAAATACGGTGGAATGCACTCTATTTGATGGAATAAACCCAACTGGGAATTTTCCAGATCCGGGAACAAAGATTATTGGTTTGCCAGCTTAGTAATAGAATAGCAGGGAATACCACTATTAATCGATTAGCACAGGCATTGATTAGGTACATAATTAAACCTGCACATACAGGGTTTGGAAATGTTAAGGGTATCAGAATTTTTTTGTAGTAAAATGTCGATAGACACCAGGATTGTTATTCTACATTCTGGACTTTATATTATTTGGACATTTGCTATGTGATTGTACCACACCTTAAAACAACCGGTACAAAAGCAAGAACTAAATCTATTTTCCTTACAACCAATCCAATTTTATGAAATCCCTTATCAACCTTGCTGATCAACAACTGGTAGAACTCTATTTGAATGGTAATACTGAGGCCCTTTCAACGCTGATAGTACGCTATAAAAGTAAATTGTACACCTCTATTTATTTATTGTTAAAGGATAAATACCTGGCAGAAGATATGTTCCAGGATGTGTTTATTCGTGTAATTGACAAATTAAAAGGCGGTCAGTACACCGAAGAGGGAAAATTTTTGCCATGGATCATGCGCATTGCACATAACATGTGTCTTGATCATTTTAGAAAAGTCAGTCGCCTGCCGGTTATTAAAACCAGCAATGATACTGATATTTTTGACACCTTGAATTTTGCTGAAAAGAGTACAGAAGAAGTTATGGTAACTGGCGAAAGCCATGAAAAAGTAAGAAAGATGCTGGATACATTGCCGGAGGAACAACGGGAAATTATCATCATGCGTCATTATGCAGAACTTACTTTTAAAGAGATTGCTTCTTTAAAAGCCATCAGCATCAATACTGCACTTGGCCGCATGCGTTATGGCCTGATCAACCTTCGTAAAATAATGGTTGAACAACAGGTAGCATTTTAAATTTTAAATTGAAAAGTATTTACGGCTGAAGACGGTTAATCGTAAACTTAACTTTGAATCTACTAAGAACGCTTACCAACAAAAACCTATGGTATTAATCCCATAGGTTTTTTTATTTTTCCCCCGGCCCCTTCCCGAAATTATTGGGATGCTGCAAAAGGGGAATTTACCCTGGCCCCGCTAGCTAGCGGGGAGCTCTGCCAACCGCTTTCGGAAATGGATAGTGTATAGCGTGAAAATACGGCAGGAAGATTCTATTTTGATTGTTTTGGAATGAATGCAGCCGAAGGTATCGTGAGTGCCGTTGTTGCGTCTTCCGGCCAACAACTGAAACTTTAACTCGTTTGGATCACAAAAAACAGGATATAGAACGAAATTAAAATTAAAGAATACAAATCTAAAGGACTTCATCCTGTGTCTTCCCTGTTACTAATTTTCATAACACACATATTAGTAACTGCCTGGTACACGAAACCTACCGCACCTTGCCCATTCCTTCATCCGATAGCTATCGGATCCTGCGCCTGTTCGATATATTAACGACGTGGTATTTTTGTTCATTATCAGATCTTTCGGATGATGAAATGTAAGCAAGGGATAAATTAATGACTTTTAATTCGATCCATAAAGATTTTAACTCAAAGCAGTAGTAACAACACGATCCAATCTGACCGTCTTGGTCTGACTGGATTGTGTTGAAGCAATCGAAACCATAAACCCACAATTTCCACCGGCTTCGATTAAATAAATGCTGACATTTAATCTACACCAGTCAGAGCGGGGCGCACCAGTCAGACCGGGACGGTCAGACTGGTAGTTGTTTTTGCACATTTAATTGTGTGCTGATATCCTGGCTGGTGACTCCCAGTCAATCGCAGGAGCCAATGTTTATTGGCTCCTGCGACTAATTTACCTTGAACACCGTTAATGCCTCTCCCGACCAACAAGAGAAGCCATTCCTGACTTTACACAGCAGCTTCTTTTAACAGGATCTATTTTTTCATCCCCGCTCTTTTATTCATTTCTTCCAGCGGCATCGCAATCATTCTGCCGATGGGCTGGTTTGCCCGGTACGTAATTACCTTTAGCATCACTGCGTCTTTTGGTGGGGTAAGAGCACCCGTATATTTTGGGTAAAACCTATCTGGAAAGGAGTTGTCGAAACTATAATAGATATCCAG
>JBBQKO010000103.1:0-13385 GCA_038327005.1 Chitinophagales bacterium
CCATTTACGGGTTACACAAAATAAGCAAAACCAGTGATTTAAAGAACACCTTTGCTTCCGTAGCCGATATCCTAACCGAACACCACATCCGGATTTCATGAGGCCAATAGGTGAACAGTAGGTGACTTAAAACTTAATTTATCTGAAGGTTGGCTGATGGCTGTTTTCGGTGACATCTACTACGGGGAGTGTAAAGATTTCGCCCAGTAGCATGAAATTTTACTATCCAACGGTCGTATCCACAAGCAGACGTTGCAGGGAAGAGGATATGCTGTAAAATATCAGCTTTTTTACCGGATCGGCCTGCAAATCAACAGGTCAGTTCTACTAGTAAAAGCAACTTTCTTTTTTGATTAGCGCTTCGGCTGTTGGTCAGAGACACAACAGCGGCGTGCCGTGATAGGTGAACTTTTTGAGGACATACAGGCGACGATATAAGCGTTAGCAAATCATGTTTCCGAGGCTGGTAAAATATCTGCTTTTGTACCGGCTCGGTTTGCAAATCAACAGGCAACTTGTATTATTAAACGAAACTTTCTTTTTTGATTAGCGCTTCGGCTGTTCGTCAGAGACACAACAGCGGCGTGCAGTGATAGATGATTTTTTTTGAGGGCATACAGTGGACGGTATAAGAGTTAGAAAACCTCGTTTCCGTGGTCGGTAAAATATCTGCTTTTGTACCGGCTCGGTTTGCAAATCAATTGGCAATTTGTATAATTAAAAGCAACTTTGTTTTTTGATTGGCGCTTAGGCTGTTGGTCAGAGACACAACAGCGGCGTGCCGTGATAGGTGAATTTTTTTGAGGGCATACAGTGGACGGTATAAGATTTAGAAAACCTTGTTTCCGTGGTCGGTAAAATATCTGCTTTTGTACCGGCTCGGTTTGCAAATCAATTGGCAAATTGTATAATTAAAAGCAACTTTGTTTTTTGATTGGCGCTTCGGCTGTTGGTCAGAGACACAACAGCGGCGTGCCGTGATAGGTGAACTTTTTGAGTACATACAGGCGACGATATAAGCGTTAGCAAATCATGTTTCCGAGGCCGGTAAAATATCTGCTTTTGTACCGGCTCGGTTTGCAAATCAATTGGCAAATTCTACTAGTAAACGAAACTTTCTTTATTGATTCGAGCTTCGGCTGTTGGTCAATAAGACACAACAGCGGCCTGCAGGGATAGGTGATTTTTTTTGAGGGCTTACAGAGGACTGCGTAAGCGTTAGCAAATCATGCTTCCGAGGCCGGTTTCCTCACCTAACTCGACCTCCGAATTCTATGAGGCTAAATATAGGAACTGTAATGGACTTAAAATTTAATTTATTTGAAGTCTTTATTCAGGCTATTTGTGATGAGAACTCCGACCACAGACACAAAATATAGCAATATAAAATGCAAAGAGTAGTAACATGGAGACACAGGGCTGGAGCCCTGCGCCTGATTCGGATATAAGAAGTAGATTTCAAAAAGGCAACCCTTATTCCTTTTACACGAAAAGCCCTCGCCTCTGCTTAAGCTCGTTGAGAGACATTGCCTGGAAATAGCCGATGAACAAACAACAACTCAACAACCTACAATCCAATAATACACAATTCAACCACCCATCAACATCACCCCATCTCCTGCGTACAAGCATTCCACAAATAATACCCGCCGGATAAATTGAATACCTTTTCAAATCCACTTTGTCTCAATATGCGTTGTGCCAGGTAGCCTCTTAATCCAGCTTCGCAATAAATGTAGATCGTTTTGTCGGTTGGTATTTCCTGCAGGCGGTTTCTTATTTCATCCACCGGTATGTTGATGGCGCCGGGTATTTTTCCATTGCTGAATTCATCAGCTCTTCTAACGTCTATCAATAGATCATCTGGTTTTATATTGTTTGTTTCATTCCAGTAAAAAACCCGCAGCCGATCCAGTAAAATATTTTCGGCTACAAAGCCCGCCATATTTACCGGGTCTTTTGCAGACGAATAGGGTGGGGCATAGGCATGTTCAAATTCAATGAGATCGTAAATTGTTTTTTGCTGTTTGATGTAGGAGGATAAAATATCCAGCCGTTTGTCCACACCATCGTAGCCTGCAATTTGTGCACCCAGCAAGCGACCATCTTTCGGTGAAAACGCAATCTGTATAGACATTTGTTTTGCACCCGGATAATAAGCCGCATGGGATCCATTGTGCGTGGTGGAAACAATGTGATCGATATTGGCAGCTTTCAAATGTTTGGAAGCTGTGCCTGCGGTACCCAAGGTCATGTCAAATACTTTTACAATCGCCGTGTTGATAGAACCCTGGTATTTTTGCACATTGCCCAACACAATATTATTGGCGCAGATGCGGCCTTGTTTGTTCGCTGGTCCTGCCAGATAGGTAATCATTGATTGACCGGTAATGGGATTCTCAAATTCAATGGCATCGCCCACCGCATAAATGTCCGGATCGGAGGTTTGCAAATATTCATTCACCCAAATTCCCCTTGCAGTGCCGGTTTTAAGTCCTGCCTGTACCGCAAGGCGGGTATCTGGTTTTACTCCAATTGACAAGATCACCATGTCTGCCGTTACGGTTTCACCGTTGTTAAGCGCTACTTCAATTTGCCCTTCATTTTTAGTAAAGCCGGTTACGGCGGTGCTCAATTTTAAATGTACGCCTTTGGAACGGATATGCTGTTGTACGATGGCCGCCACCGGAAAATCAACTGGTGCCAATATCTGGTTACCCATTTCCACAATGGTTACATCAAGGCCAAGGTCGTGAAAGTTTTCTGCCATTTCAAGGCCAATAAATCCGGCACCTATCACCACCGCTTTTTTTACATGCTGCTGTTGAACATAAGCTTTAATATAATCGGTGTCCTTTACATTTCTTAGTGTAAAAATTCCTTCGGTGTTAATGCCGGGCAATGGTGGACGAAGTGGTTCGGCACCGGGCGACAATACCAATTTGTCATAAGACTCTTCATAGGTTTCTCCGGTTGATTGTTTAAAAGCAGTAATTGTTTTTTTAACAGGATCAATGGACATCACTTCAGTAGTAACCCTTACGTCAATATTAAACCGTGCATTGAAGGAAGTGGCCGTTTGTACAAATAATTTATTCCGGTCTTTAATTACATCACCAATATAGTAGGGTAGTCCGCAATTGGCGTAGGAAATATATTCCCCTTTTTCAAAAATAACAATGGTGGCATGTTCATCCATTCTTCTTAACCTGGCTGCTGTGCTTGCTCCACCTGCTACAGCGCCTACAATGAGATACTTCATAATGGTTGTTCGTTTAGAAATACAGTGTTAATAGGTGTTTAATTGATCGCAGCGTTTTTATTTGTGATAATCGCAGATAATGTTGAGCTGTTAAATGAAGCACAAAACTAATGACCGAAACAATTGTAAAATGTAACATTAGTCACCTTGACACCTGATTAAAAACCGCTTCAGACCGTGTAAAAAAGTTCAAAACTAAAGAGTAAATAAAACACGTTTGGTAACATTTATTACACATCTCTGTTTTTTGCCAATTCCTGAGTAGAATCATCTTTTAGCCTGCGTAAAGTCATAGATGCTGCCACCTATTTGTCATAATAATCACTTTTTGTGCCGGCTACCTTTACATTCTATTATTCATCAAATTAAAACGATTCGCAAATGAAAAATCTTGTTATACTGGGAGCTGGCACGGCTGGCACGATGATGGCCAATCATTTACACAACCAACTTAAAAAGCCCGATTGGCAAATCACTATTGTGGATGAGCGGGAAGAACATCATTACCAACCCGGTTATCTTTTTCTACCCTTTGATATTTATTCACCGGATGATATCATCAAAACCATTGAAGAGTTTATTCCAAAGAATGTACACCTGGTGAAGCACCAGATCAACCGCATATTGCCAAATGAAAATAAGATTGAACTGTCTGGTGGAGAAGAACTTCCATACGATGTATTGATTATCGCCACTGGTGCTAAAATTGCCCCTGAAGAAACCGAAGGGATGAAAGGTGCAGAATGGCAAAAATCTGTTTTTGATTTTTACACTTTTGAAGGTGCGCTGGCATTGCGTAATAAATTGAGAGATTGGGAAGGCGGTAAACTGGTGGTGCATATTACGGAGATGCCCATCAAGTGTCCGGTGGCTCCATTGGAGTTTGCATTTTTAGCAGACTCATTTTTTAAACACAAGCACATGCGTGATAAAGTGGAGATCACTTACGTAACTCCATTGAGCGGTGCATTTACTAAACCCAAATGTACAGAGGCGCTTGAATATTTGCTGGAAGAAAAGAATATCAATACTGAAGTTGATTTTGTAATTGAGCAGGTAGATAATGAAAAGAAAGCACTGGTTAGTTATGATGGTCGGACAATTCCATTTGATTTACTGGTAACTGTTCCCACCAATAAAGGCGATGACTTAATTGAACGCTCCGGTATGGGCGACGATTTAAATTATATACCCACTCATAAAGCCACGCTTCAGTCATTGGCCTATCAGAATATTTTTGTATTGGGCGATGCCAGTAATATACCCGCTTCCAAAGCAGGCTCTGTTGCTCACTTTGAAGCAGAAATTCTTACAGACAATATCATGCTGTATGTAAAAGGGCAGCCACTAAAGGAAGAGTTTGACGGACACGCCAACTGCTTCATCGAAACCGGAAACGGTAAGGCATTGCTGATAGATTTCAATTATACACACGAACCGGTAGAAGGCAGTTTTCCCTTTGCAGGCATTGGTCCGCTTAGGTTGTTAAAAGAAAGCCGCATGAACCACATGGGCAAGCTGGCCTTCCGCTGGATTTACTGGAATGTATTGTTGAAAGGAACGCATATCCCATTTGTATCAGCCACTATGTCCGAAAGCGGAAAGCATTACAATTAAACCATTCTATTATTCTATTATTCTATCATTCATTCATTCATTCTATCATTAAATTAAAAAATCATGGAAAGCACAATTGCAGGTAAAACCATTACCGTAAACGAAGAAGGTTACTTAACAGATTTTACTCAATGGACCAAAGAGGTAGGTGAGTCTATCGCCGCTACGGCCAATATTAGCTTAACACCCCGCCATTGGGAAGTAATCCATTATTTACAAAACGAACAAAAGAACCAGGTGGCACTCAGCATCCGGCGCATTGGTAAAAGTGGCGTGGTAGACATCAAGGAGTTTTACCAGTTATTTCCAATGGCACCTTTAAAAACCGCCACCAAAATTGCAGGAATACCTAAACCCGCCAGTTGTATTTAATCAATAAAAATTGTCAGCTATGAACGAAAATAAAGGAGCGATTAAAAAGATGATGATCATCTTATCAAAAGGAACACTGGAAAATGTGTACGCAGCTTTTGTATTGGCCAACGGTGCCCGTATGGAAGGTATAGAGGCCGAACTGTTCTTTACCTTTTTTGGACTGGAAGCAGTACATAAAAAGAAACTCGAACACCTGCATGTGGCAACCGTTGGAAACCCTGCCATGCACATGCCCACCATGCTCGGCGGTTTGCCCGGTATGGAAGCCCTTGCATCGCACATGATGAAAAAGGAAATGGAGAAAATTGACATGCCGGATATTCACGAGTTTTTAGAAATACTAACAGCATCCGGCGTAAAAATGTGGGCCTGCAGACTAGCCATGGATATGTTCCATTATAAAAAGGAAGATCTCTATGAAGGCGTAGACGCCGTAATAACCGTAGGCGATTTTTATAAACAAAGTGAAGGCGAAGGCGTACACATGTTGTTTGTGTAAAGCCGGGCCTACCCATTCGGCAGCAGGTTTCTTTCCCCTTCTGTAGCGTTGAAAACAACGATTCTGTCTGCGATGATAAATCTGTTGAATGCCAGCAGGATCGATATTGGATAAGATTGCATTGTTTTATATTTTACTTGTAAAAAAAGCATTCTTATTTAAACATAAGTTGTAATAATCAGCATTTAAAAAAAAATAAAATAACAGGTATGAAAAAACTATTTGCAATAATGGGAATGGGCCTTGTACCCTTATTCTCACCTGCCCAAACGGGCCACATCATGCAGGGTGTAGGAGCGGTCAACATGTCTATGGGCGGCGCTGCCACAGCACAGCCGCTTGACATAAACGGCGCTTTACAATGGAATCCTGCCGCTATCTCCGCCTTTAGTACAAAAGTGTTTTCTGCAAACGCTGGCATGTTTTATTCTTCACCCCAACTGGCTTCGGTTGTGCCTGTAAGCGGTGGCACCATGAGCGGCGTTACAAAAGATGCCCGGGGCGTTTCCGTCATGCCGGCACTCGCAATGGTGTGGGGCAATAAGACAAGCAAGCATACAATAGCTGTTTCCGCATTTGGTATCAGTGGTTTCGGCGTTACCTTCCCGGAGAACAATGTAAACCCAATCAGCATGCCGCAAAGTATGGGTGGGTTTGGCCGCATTCAATCCAATTATCAGTTGCTTCAGGTGGGGATAACCTACGCTTATAAACTTACCGATCAATTATCAATTGGTCTTGCACCCACATTTAATTATGCATCGCTGGAACTTGCGCCCAACCCGCTTGCTGCTCCAAGTCAAACGCTTGGATACCCGGTAAGCGATCAGGCGACCGCATTGGGATTTGGCGGACAAGTCGGCATTTTTTACAATTCGGGCAAGGGAATAAAACTGGGCGTCTCTTATAAAACCGCACAGCAATTCTCCGAGTTTGATTTTAAAAATACCTACCTTAATAATACCGCTGCACCAAATGCAACATTCAAAATGAACTATCCTGCGATCATGTCTGTAGGTGTTGGTTATTCCAAAACTGATTTTGATCTGGCTTTAGATTACCGTTTCGTAGACTATGAAAACACCGCCGGTTTTAAAGCCAAAGGCTGGACGAATACCGCATCTGTTGCGGGTTTTGGATGGAAAAACATGTCCATCGTTTCAGCCGGTCTTCAATACAAAGGCATTCCTAAATTGCCGCTGAGGGTGGGCTATACCTATAGTTCCAATCCAATCAATAGTGAACTGGCATTCTTTTCTACGCCAGCAACTGCCATCATAAAAAATGCGTTCCAGTTTGGTTTTGGATACCAGTTGAATAAACAGTTTGTGTTGAATGCAGTTTACCACCATGGCAGTAGTGGCGGTAGCACCACGGGTCCGTTATTAAGTCCGATGATGATCAGTTCAGAAAACCGCTATGGGGCCATTCCCGGCAGCAGTGTATCTTATAAAATGACAACAGACATGGTGATGGTGGGGATTAATTATTCGTTTTAAGGTGAATGTTGATTTGTAATTAAATGCCGGATTTATTCCGGCATTTTTTGTGTCATAAATTATTATGAGCAGTATGCCTAGTAAAATAAAAACGCTATTTGTTTAAAAAACGCCGGTGTGTTGTCTTCGGTACAGCACAATACTGTGCAACCAAAAAGGGAGGGCCCTATCAAATGCAAAAGAATAGGGCAAATTACTTTATTGTTCCCGTGGCTGGTCAATTCAGGAGAAAAACAGGAACAAACTTATTTTGAAAAGTCCGGATAATTGAACCGGTATTTGTACAAAAATTTCACCAATGTGAACAAATTTAGGTTTAGAAGTTTGGGCGTTCCCCCGCCAAAATACAGGGCGGGGTCGGGCTTTACGCTACAATCTTTTTTTGCCAAAATACAGGGGCAAAAAAAGGATTTCCGCTTCAATCCCTAACGCAGTCCTAAACAGCATCGTGTTAAAATGATGCAGATTGCAGGTAGGAGTCTGCTCTTTGTTTAAATACTTTCGGTGCCATGATTTGAGCCTTTCACCAACAACCTTGCGCTGTTATATTCGATAGCCCGGATTTCAAATACACAGTTTTAGTGTTTCCGTCGGATTGCGTAAGTTTATTTTGTGTTTTTAATTCGAGCCATTCTGTCAAATAGCTGGTCTGAAATTTGCAAATGGTTTTTGCAATCATTTTTTTTAATCTTTAAATAATGCTGGTCAAGTGAAGATTGATTCATTCCTCAGTATTTTTGCCAGGCAAACCGATTGAATAAATCACCAACTGCTAAAAGTTTACCAGGTGGCGGCAAATTGTAACATAATTTTTTTATAAGACGACCTTGCTGTTTTGATTGCAATATATACACATTGATAAATTAGAAAGTATGGGTTTTTTAAATATTTTTTTTGGCGGATCCAACGAGAAGGTCGACTGGCTTGCAATCAAAGCAACCGATAAGGTTTATCCCAATCATTCCATTTCAATTTTAAGGCTCAAAACCAGATCAGGCAAACTTGCCACTGGCTGGGTTGATAAATCGTATGATGAATATCAGTACAAACGATTTTCACCTTTCAACCTTTTAGTTAAAGTTGAATTGCACCAACAGCCAGCAGAAGCTATAACAGCCATTGACATGGAAGCCATTCAACATTTTTTTATTACTGAAGTAAGAAGAGTATCCATTGCCCACTTTGTAGCACGCCTTGTTACCGATGAAGGGATGGATCTAGAAATCTACCTTGAACAAAAACAGCCCGTTATTGAACACCTCGACCAGCTAAAAGATGATCCTGCATTATTTAAATCCTTTACGTACGAGATCAACAAAGATCCCCGCTGGACCGCAGTCAATGGTCTGATGAAATTATAATAGCTTCACTATCGCTTTTTGTCTTCAAAAGTAAATCAACGTTCAATTCCGTTTAATAGCCAATAAATAAGCCATAATTATTTTTCAATCGTTGCAGTTTACTTAAAAGTGTTTGGCGATACAGTCGGTAAAACCAAACAGGCAAGGGAGGCAGACCTGCTATTTTTTATTTCGGGTTCGAATGCCATATTTCGCCTCGCTGGTATCCGATTCCATTCAATTTGCATCAAGCAAGGCAGGTATCAAAGAAAACTTACGTTTAAAGCAACATTTTGCTGTTTCAACATGTTAGGCTGATAATATGTTGCAAAAGTGCCTGTTGAATTTCCGCTTCACCACAGGCCTAGCAATCATAATGTTGTTTCTTACATTTTGATTTGGCTTTTATCAGGAATCAAAAAGTGGGTAACTATCCAACCGAACGTATAAGCCTGGCTCATTTTCTAACTTATCAACCAGCATCAATTTATGGCTACCGCAGCAAAAACCACCCCCGAAGAAAAGCCCAAAGAGGCTTATGAAATCATGAATGAACAAATCGAAACTGGTTTGAAAGAATACAACCGGTCGGATTTGGGGCTGTTTTTGTCTTCCTTGTCGGCAGGTTTGGAAGTAGGATTCAGCATTTTAGTCATCGGCATCATCCATACACTTTTCAAGAATGAATCTACTACGGGTCAATTAGCCGTGATGATGGCATTGGTATATCCAATTGGGTATATTTTTGTAATTGTTGGCAGGTCTGAGTTATTTACTGAACATACCACACTGGCCACCCTACCCGTGATGAACGGCCAGGCCACATTTGGTAGTTTAGCCAAACTATGGCTCATTGTTTACGTTGGCAACCTGGCAGGGGGATATGCTTTCGGAAGTATTTCGCTGGTTTTTAATGGCGAAATGCACCTGATTGGAAATGACTTTTTTTATTTTGTCTCGGAAAAAATGCTCAAATACAGCGTAGGTGCTACGCTGATCAGCAGCATCATGGCAGGCTGGTTAATGGGAATGCTTTCGTGGCTGCTCAGTTCCGCACAAGATACTTTTAGCAGGGTGGTGATGATATTTTTGGTAACCTTTTTAATCAGCATTGCCGGATTGCACCATTGCATAGTGGGTTCCATAGAAGTGTTCATGGCTTTTTTTGCAGAAGCCAATCAAATCAGTTGGGTTGAGTTTCTCAAGTTCCAGGTACTTGCTACCATTGGTAATATTATCGGAGGCGTGTTTTTGGTGGCAATCGTTAAGTTTGCGCACAGCAAGCGGCATTAGTTTTTGAGCTTTCTACCTTTAAGGTTTGCCAGCTTCCGGCAGGGTGATGCGCTGCGTTTTAAGCAGCATTAAAAACGCATCTTTTCGGCACGGATTTGCTGCTTCATTGGTTTGGAAGATTTCTCATGGTAAATATATCCTGAGGCTTTAGTTGGTGAGGACACCGTCCATGAATATTAAAAAGCGACTTAAACATAAAGCCATAATTTTAAATGTGTACTTTTAAAAGGATGGTTAAATAATTTAAAAGCCTTTTTGTTATGGGCATCTCTAAAAACTTACCTTTTCCTCTCTTTTGTCGAAGACCCCGGATTTTTCGGGGGAGAGGAATTAAAGGTAAGGTCAAATAAAAAAATTAGTTTTTAGAGATACCCTTAAATTTATTACACCATAAATTTTTGAGAAAACAATAGTACACGTTAACGAAAACTATACAAGCATGAGACATTCATTTATTGTTATTGCTGCCTTTACTATAGCCGGCTGTTACAAACCTGTTTTGAGTCCAGAGCCTAATTCAACTTTCACCATCAAAGGCCAGCTCTTAGAAAGCAGGAGTAATCCGGTTCCAGTTTCCGCTTATAGTCTTAGTCTGGGTCAAATGACAAGTATTGGTCCCCTCGGTTTAATTGGTGATATTGATTCTATTAAAAAAACGGATGATGCCGGGAGATTTATTTTTCGATATAAAGACTACAATCAATATGCTGTATTTATGGCAAACCAGGAATTCAATGGTGATTTTGGAGAGCTTTCTCTTAATGGGTGGGACGAAGCAAAACAAAACAATACACCTGCGTTATGGCTGCCATTTAAATGTTTAAAAAATTATGATCTTGACACCATCTATCTTTTTAAAAACATCCAGGTACTGGTGCGGAAGGTTTTCTTTAATACTCCTCTTTATACAAATGATAGCCTGGAACTAATCACCTCCAACACATTTGGGGCTGAGTACAAAACCATTTACGGGCCAGTTTCAGCAGGAAGCCAGTTTACCGATACCCTCAGAAATATTAGAATTTCAGTATTCAATTTAACCAATAAAAACTACACTTTACGTTCTGCTTTGAAAAAGACAGGATACCAAACCGATAATGATATAGTTGTTGGTGTTAATGATGAGGATTACAGAGAAATTTTAATGCCTTACTAAAAGGATTTTTGAAGCAATTTCACAATTAGTCTATTCATGTAAAAAAAAATTATTCACAAGCCAAGGCTCAAATCTATAAAGCCGTTAAGTTATACTGATCACCAGATGAATTAGTGAGTTGGTATTTTGCTCATTATTGAGAAAATGTATCCCGATGGCAACCGCATATCCGTCAAACTAAGGACATTACCTCATTTTTTACCACATCATATTATACTGAAAATTAGTGCAACAGTATTTACGCCAGCGGCGTAACCTGTTTGTAGCTTCCCCAATCTATCAATGCAAACCCTGCGCCAGCGGCGCAGCCTGATAATTTGGGTAATGCAGAAAAACGCAAGGTTGCCCCGCTGGGCAAATGCGGTTTATGTTAAAATTATCTACAAACAGGTTACGCCGCCGTCGTAAAAATACCAATAGTAAAACTTCTTGAAACCTTTTCCACCTATATGTTATAGCTATTTAATTAAAAAATTAACTTGACGCCAATGCGATGGCAACCGGGATGATTATTAATCCTTTTTATCAAAAAGTATTAATAACAAAATCAAATTTGCCATAAAAGACTGTCTGCTTCAGGCAGTCAGGCAGGCTTAACCCGATTGCCATCGGATGAAAAAAATTCTGTCTCGTTCATAAAAATTAGTTTACTGACTTATTCCTTGATCTCTAAAATGGCTAAGTGGAACAGATGTTGTAAAATGAGGCGTTAGAGTTCCCCATCTAAGTTTTGTATTTGCACTTCAAGAAACACTTTGTACTTTGGCTTTAGAGTATAAACAGATTACCTGGCCCAAACTGCATGCAGTGATAAACTTTCTTCTCGCATTTAAATCAAGTAGCCAGCTTCCACAAATGCCTCCCGAAAAAATCACAAACTCAGGTATTATTTGTAGAAACTAATAAATATCAGCGAGCAGGGTGACTTAAATCATGAACTACATACCTCTTAACTTTTAATTTTATGCCATTAAATAAAAACGATTTAGCACGATTAAATTTTATAAAAAATGAAAAAGGAATATTGGGTAAATGTTAAACATGTAGATAACAGGTTGGTAATTTTCCTAAATGGGGAAACAGTGTGGGATAGTGGCATTGTTCATGATGATCCTCAGATGGATGTTTACATTAATATTTCTGAGCAATTAATTGAGCACATCGGTCATTCAACAGAACTGATATTTGAAGGCTTCAACGATTCCTACAAGTCAGACGAATCAACGGATAATTTAAGTCCATGGCATTTTGAATACAGGGTGTTTACCCGCATAGTAGATGCAGCAGGAGCTGTAATTGCTGAGGCGGATATGGTAACACCTTACAACGAAAAGCATTTGTCCAATCCCAACATCAGGGCCATTAACAATTGCTACCAGATTGTTCGCAAAGACGGCGAATTTAAAGTGGTATCAAACGCCCTGTCACAAAATTTTTACAACTAAAAAGAAAGTACGCCTTTGAATTGCAGCACACAATTTGGATAGCAAAACTCAATAAGGGTTCGTTCTTTCGCAATACCTTTCGCTTATAACCAAAAGCCCGTAAAACGATTGCAATACCTGCCTTTCTTCTGCCTCTTTACTATCCTCCGGCGTTTTAAAATGAATCAATTTTTAAACTAAATTTAAAATATGGCACAAGCAAAAAGAGCTACCAAATTTGTTTATTCTTTTGGCGGCGGAAAAGCAGACGGAAATGAATCCATGAAAAATTTACTGGGAGGTAAAGGAGCCAACCTGGCTGAAATGGCAGGTCATCCAAAACTCCGTTTACCCGTTCCCCCCGGTTACACCCTAACCACGGAGGTATGCACCCATTACTATAAAAATAAAAAGAAATATCCTGTGGAGTTGCAGGCACAATCACAAAAAGCGATGGCTGCTGTTGAAAAGGAAATGGGCAAAAAATTTGGGGATGTAAAAAATCCTTTGCTGGTATCGGTTCGCTCCGGTGCAAGAAAATCAATGCCGGGTATGATGGAAACCGTATTGGATATTGGTTTAAATGAGCAAACAATTACAGGGGTAATTGCACAATCAGGCGATGCCCGTTTTGCTTATGATGCTTATCGCAGATTGATTATGATGTATGCAGATGTGGTGATGGAAAAGGCTGGTGGTTTAGAACCCAAAGGTGGCAAAGGAATTCGTAAAGTATTGGATGAAAAACTGGAAAAAGTTAAAACCAAAAAGGGCTATAAATTTGATACAGACATTTCGGTAGATGAATTAAAAGCATTGGTAAAAGATTTTAAAGAAACCATCATTAAAGTATTGGGCAAACCTTTCCCGGAAGATCCATACGAACAATTATGGGGAAGTATTGGTGCCGTATTTAGCAG
>JBBQKO010000104.1:0-13257 GCA_038327005.1 Chitinophagales bacterium
AATGTAAAAAAAGGACAATTTTTAAGCGGTCCCTCCATGAAATTTGCAGTCGAAAAAATTCAAAAAGCCGGTAATGATAAAGTGATGTTGACCGAAAGAGGCAACAGCTTTGGCTACCAGGATATGATTGTAGATTTTAGAAACATCCCATTAATGAAAGAACACCGGGTGCCGGTAATTATGGATTGTACCCACTCACTGCAACAACCCAATCAAACGAGCGGTGTTACCGGCGGCAATCCACAGTTGATTGAAACGATTGCCAAGGCTGCCATTGCAACCGGATCAGATGGATTATTTATTGAAACGCATCCTAACCCGTCTGTTGCTAAAAGTGACGGCGCCAATATGTTGCGGCTGGATTTGCTGGAACCTTTACTGGAGAAACTGGTTAAAATAAGACAGGCATTATAAAAAGCATTTTTTCTCAACAGTTAATATTTTGTACAAAAACAATCAAACAAAAAACCAAACAAAAAAGATGCTGAACATTCAGCATCTTTTTTATTGCTTTGATAGAAATTAAACAAGTTACTTTCTAATTCAAAAAAATGTAGGAAAATAGGATGAATTTAAAGCGGGCAGTAAAGGTCTATTTAAACTTTCTAATAAGTGTCAAAGTTACATTTACAAATCCTAAGGCACTACCTGCAAAAGGTACAAGACTAACCGAACGAGTTATAATAAAAAATTATCCAAATTATTTAATCCAAAATAGGTCTGCAAACCAAAAAAAAATAATCCTCTAATTCCCCATCAAGTAGTATCTCATGTCTGTATCATACTATTTTCAAACTTCAACGGAATTTTTATTACCGTATCATCCTATGAAATGAACACAGATTTTATAAAAACGGCAAGCAGGAATAAAACCAGACAGGGAGAGTTAAAATTATATCGATGCATCAGAGTAAAGCATTACCCATGCCTGCTTAAGATTAAGCAGCTCAAAAAAATAAAGCTGTATTTATACTCTTTATCCTAGAGGTACTTCAACGGATTGCGCCTGCCATTCAAAATGTATCTTTTAACATTCATCCAAAATGCGACGAATATGTAGATAATAATGGGCGACCCCATAGTGATAAAAGAGATGTAAATAAAATTTTTTCTGATAATAGAAGTAGCGATCCCAAGGCGTTCTCCAATTGCTGTACAAACGCCAAATACATGCCACTCGATAAAATGCTTGAAATTTTCCATACTGCTAATGTACACGCATTTAACGATTTCCCGGTTATATTAATTGTCATTTTACAATAATGCTTAGTTGATTTTTTGTAAATTCGCACAAAATCAATTTTTAACATGGAAAAATTTGCAAAGATGAAAGCTGTAACCAGCTAAACTTCATCCTTTCAGATCACCAATACCTTTTAAATTGACTTATTTCCTAATTTTCAAAATTAAATTATGGCCTTCGACATTGAAATGATCAAAAAGGTTTACGCCAATTTTGCCAGTCGTATTGAATCAGCCCGTAAAGCTGTTGGCAAACCTTTAACGCTGACTGAAAAAATATTGTATGCCCACTTGTGGCAGGGAGAAGCAACCACTGCTTACGAAAGAGGAAAGAGTTATGTAGATTTTGCGCCAGACCGTGTAGCCATGCAGGATGCAACAGCTCAGATGGCCTTGCTTCAGTTTATGCAAAGTGGAAGAAGCAAAGTAGCCGTGCCCAGCACGGTGCATTGTGATCATTTAATTGAAGCAAAAGTTAACAGCAAAGCTGATTTAAACAGGGCGGTGCATGAGAGTAGCGAAGTATTTGATTTCCTGGCCTCGGTAAGCAATAAATACGGAATAGGTTTTTGGAAGCCGGGTGCAGGAATCATTCACCAGGTAGTATTGGAAAACTACGCTTTCCCCGGCGGTATGATGATTGGTACCGATAGCCACACTGTAAATGCAGGCGGACTTGGTATGATTGCCATTGGTGTTGGTGGTGCTGATGCCTGCGATGTGATGGCTGGCCTTGCCTGGGAATTGAAAATGCCAAAACTGATTGGTGTAAAATTGACAGGAAAGTTGAGCGGCTGGGCTGCTCCTAAAGATGTAATATTAAAAGTGGCTGGTATACTTACCGTAAAAGGTGGTACCGGTGCAGTAGTGGAATATTTTGGTGAAGGTGCTACCAGCATGAGTTGTACCGGCAAAGGACCCATTTGTAATATGGGTGCCGAGAGTGGTGCTACCACTTCTACCTTTGGTTACGATGAGAGCATGAGCCGTTATTTAAAAGCTACCGGCAGAGAAGAAATCGCCGTTGCTGCTGACGTCATTGCGGCACATTTAACCGGCGATGCTGAAGTGTACGCCAACCCTGAACTGTATTTTGACCAGGTAATTGAATTGGATCTAAATACATTGGAGCCACATTTAAATGGCCCTTTTACGCCAGATCTGGCCACACCCATTTCGCAAATGAAAGCTGCTGCCGCTGCAAACGGATGGCCTACCAAAATTGAAGTAGGTTTAATCGGTAGTTGTACCAACTCTTCTTATGAAGATATCAGCCGTGCCGTAAGTTTAGCACAACAGGTAACCGACAAGGGATTGACCTTGAAAGCAGAATTCAATATCAATCCGGGTAGCGAACAAATTCGTTACACCATCGAAAGAGATGGTTTCTTAGGCGTTTTTGATAAGATCGGCGCCAATGTTTTTGCCAATGCATGTGGCCCCTGTATTGGAATGTGGGCGAGGGTTGGTGCAGAGAAGGCAGAAAAAAATACCATTGTACATTCCTTCAACAGAAACTTTGCAAAACGTGCCGATGGTAACCCTAACACGTACGCATTTGTAGGTTCGCCTGAATTGGTAACCGCAATGGCCATTGCTGGTACTTTGGACTTTAATCCATTAACAGATACGTTGACCAATGATAAAGGCGAGCAGGTAAAACTTGACCCTCCTACCGGAAATGAGTTACCTCCAAAAGGCTTTGCCGTAGAAGATGCAGGCTATCAAAAACCTGCAGAAGATGGAAGCGGCATACAGGTATTGGTTTCACCAGACAGTAAACGTTTACAGTTGCTGGATCCATTTGCAGCATGGGAAGGCGTTGATCTGAAAGGGTTGAAATTATTGATTAAGGCAAAAGGTAAATGTACCACCGATCACATCAGTATGGCAGGCCCATGGCTTAAGTTTCGTGGTCACCTGGATAATATTAGCAACAACATGCTGATTGGTGCCCTTAATTTTTACAATGAAAAAACCGATCTGGTGAAGAACCAGTTAACCGGAGAATATGGTACCGTACCAAATACCCAAAGGGCTTACAAAGCAGCAGGCATTGGTACCATCGTAGTGGGTGACGAAAACTATGGTGAAGGTTCATCAAGGGAACACGCCGCCATGGAACCACGTCATTTGGGCGTTCGTGCAGTTTTGGTAAAATCATTTGCCCGTATTCACGAAACCAATCTTAAAAAGCAGGGTATGCTTGGGCTTACCTTTGCCAATAAAGAAGATTATGACAAAATACTGGAAGATGACACCTTTGACATTGAAGGCTTGTTGGCTTTTGCCCCAAATAAACCATTACAGTTGGTGCTTAACCATGCCGACGGTAGCAGTGAAACCATCCAGGTAAACCATACTTACAATGAACAGCAGATTGATTGGTTTAAAGCCGGTGGAGCTCTAAACATCATCAGAAAGGAATTTGCAGAAAGACAATAAATTGTAGTCATTCAAAATAAAAAAAGGCGAAACTCATTGAAGGGTTTCGCCTTTTTTTGCACTTATAACTATACCCTCACCACACAAAAAAAGAAATGAAATTCAGTACATAGATCCGTTTCTAAACATCTTCACAACATCCATAAAATAGCTTCAACCAAATAGCCACGAGCATGTTTTATAAACAACAGCATCAAAATCGGTACAATGTCTTTGAAAAAAGAGATAACCAATTACATTTTCAGACATCAATAATACAATACCCATTTTCAATTAACACTTAACTTGATTTGATTGGATCTGAACAATTCAAAAAGTAAAAAATTGGGGGCTAGAATAGAAATTCAGCCCCGTTTTAAATCCAATATCCTATGAAAAACCGATGCGAATATAGTGGCATCTTTTAAGAATGAAGGCAGTCAGTAGGTTAATCGACACCATAAGTAGTTTAACCTATATAAATAGTAGACTAATTTTTTAAATCACTTTAAATCGGCTATTTTTACTAACCCAATGATCAATTCTATATCCTACATATTAGCTGATGACGATGCTGTTTACAGAGAGTTAACTCAAATACATCTTCAGTTGATTCCCAATCTTGAATGCTTTGGTATTTGCTCAAATGCTTTTGAAGCAAATGCACTTTTACAACAAAAACTGCCTGATCTTTTAATACTGGATGTAGAGATGCCCGGCCTCAGTGGTATTCAACTGGAAAAAAGCCTTACCAAATTACCCATCATCATTTTCATTTCGTCACATATCCATTATGCAGTGGATGCATTTGAAGTAGATGCAATTGATTATCTGGTAAAGCCGGTAGCACCGGAAAGAATGATGAGGGCTATAGAGAAAGCACGCCTGATGATTGAGATGAAGCAGTCGCATTCTGGTCAGGAAGGTTTACAGGGAGTATCGGATGACTCATTTTTTATCAAAGAAAAAAACACGTTCGTTCGCATCAATTATACAGATGTCTTATACATCGAATCACTGGGCGACTTTGTCAGCATTTTTCTTCAAAGCGGCGAAAAAAAGATTGCGCTGGTTAGCATGAAAAATTTGGAACATCAATTGCCGGTCACGCAATTCATTCGTATTTCGAGAACACAAATGGTAAGTAAACAAAAAATAACTGCCATCGATAATGTAACCGTACACCTTGGCAAGATAGAATTACATGTTGGTAAAACATATACTGAATCAGCCGTTCAATCTGTCTTAGGTAATACAGCCATTAAAAGATTCATCTAATTCAACTATTTTTTGATGTATAAATTATTGCTCTCATTATTGATGATAGTATGCTATGTTGCAGCGTCTGCGCAAAACAGCAAAATGGTTGACAGCTTATTGAAGCGACTTGATACTGAAAAGGCGGACAGCATCAAAATGAAGATCTATCGCAAGCTGGGAGATTATTACATGGATAATAATGCAGGCAAAGCCATTGAATACCTTGAAAACTCACTTGAAATTGCAAAGAAGCTGGATATGCCACTTCAAATTGCCAATAATTATTACAGTATTGGTTTTTGTAATCTGATAAAAAGTGATTTCAATAAAGCATTGGAAAACTATCTTCAATCGATTCGTATTTACGAAAAGCTAAAAGATAGTTTTCGACTCTCCAATGGCCTAATGGCGATAGGAACGCTTTACAGTGAAACAAAAGACTTTAAGAAAACAAACGAATACTACAATAAAGCGCTTCAGCTAATTGAAGCACAAAAAGACACAGTTCAGTTGGCCAGTATTCTGGCGCAAAAGGGCAACCTCTACGATCAACAGTTGCAGGAATATGACACAGCACTTATCTACTTAAAAAAATCATTGAGCCTGGCCAGAGCAATAAAAGTAGATTACCTGGTTACCAATGCACTGGGCAATATTGGATTAATCTATAAACATCAATTCCAAACAAACAAAGCTTTACAATATTTTGATAGTGCTTTACTGGCTTACGAAACCATGGATGCACCTGTTGACAATTATGCTGCCATTTACAATAATATCGCCGCTACACATTCGCAGGCTGGCAATTATCAACAGGCAAAGATTGCTTTTGACAAGAGTATTCAATTTGCATTAAAAGCTGGCAGCCCTTACATTGAAATGGAAAACTATAACAACCAGGCAGACATGTATAGCCGCATGAAAAATTTTGAGTTACAGTCTGTTTTCTTAAAAAAATATTACAATATAAAAGACAGCCTGTTTACAGCGGATAATAAAAATCATTTAACCCAACTGGAAACCGATTACCAGATGGAGAAAAAAAATACCGAGATTACTAAAAAAGAGGCGGAGGTAGTAAAACAAAAAAGCCAACGCAATGTTTTTGTACTCATTGCCGGAGGTACAGCCCTGCTGTTGCTAACACTATTATTTTTTTATCGAAAGATTAAAATAAACAACCAGTTATTACAGAAAAAAAACATACAGATCAACCAGCAAAAAGAGGAACTGGAAACCCTGAACCAGGTAAAAGACCGCCTGTTCAGTATCATCAGTCATGATCTTCGTAATCCATTGATCACGCTCCGTACTTATCTTTCATTGGCAGATGATGTAACGCTTACAGCAGATAAAAAAGAACTATTTAAAAGAAGCACCATGCAGGCGGTAACTCAAACCTGTGAAATGCTCGACAATCTGCTGTTATGGGCAAATCTGCAAATAAAAAACACCAATCCATCTATCACACCGGTAAACATCAACGATTGTATATTGGATGCTGTAAATACCATACAGGCGCAGGCCACCCAAAAACAAATTGCCGTTAAAACAACCGTTGCTTCTGAAGTTGCCCTTGGCGATCTTACCATCGTAACCATTGCACTTCGTAACCTTTTGACCAATGCAATCAAATACAGTCCTTCCGGAAGTTTGGTAAACATAGATGCGGAGAAAAAGGGAAACGACCTGCTGATAAAAATAAAAGACGCAGGAATCGGGATGACAGCCGAACAGTTACTGCACCTAAATACCCGTCAAACAGATACCACCATGGGAACAAACGGTGAAAAGGGCAGCGGGCTAGGAATCTTTTTAGTGCAGGAATTATTAGAAAAAATAAATGGACGGCTAACCATTGAAAGTACACAGGGCCATGGCAGTTGCTTTACCATTTTGCTACCAGCATTATAAGTGAATCTGATGCTGTAGGTTGTCATAAAAAGTATCCCATAAAATTAACAATGAAGATCACTTTATAATCGCCGCTTTCAATTAATTTCACCCGTTAATCGCATCAATTATTAATTATAAAATATGATTCTAAAAATACTTACGGTAGCTGGTCTTGCCACATTCGAAATATATGCTGCTATTCCTGCCGGATTTGCTTTTGGCTTGTCACCATGGACTATTTTTTTTGCAAGTGTTACCGGTGGTTTGGCAGGTGTATTTGTAGCAGGTTTTCTTGGAGATAAAATAAGAGCTATTTTTCATAAGAAGAAACCCGGCGCAGAACAAACGATTAAACATCCCGTAATCTTCCGCATCTGGAACAAGTATGGCATTATCGGACTGGGATTCTTAGGTACACTTGCCGTGGGTGCACCCATCAGCATTGCAATGGGTGTAGGATTAAATGCCAATTTGAAAAAGCTACTTACCTGGTGTTGTATTGGTGTGGTTACCCGCTGCGTGCTATTTACAATGGTAGGCTATTACGGACTTAAATTAATTTAAGTTAATTTGTGGTATTAAAAATACTCGTTTATTCACTTGTAAAAATTACCCAATGCCACCAATAAAAACAGCCCTCCTTTCTTTCGGTATGTCTGGAAAAGTATTTCATGCTCCCTTCTTACAAATACATCCCGGTTTTGAACTGGCTGGTGCCTGGGAAAGAAGTAAAAAACTCATACAGGAGTCATACCCTGGTGTTACCTCCTACCCCACATTGGAGTCTTTGTTAGCAGATGATTCCATTGAGCTGGTAGTCGTAAACACGCCTATCGATACGCATTACGAATACGCCAAACTAGCTTTACTGGCGGGCAAAGATATCATTGTAGAAAAAGCCTTTACGACCACCGTTGCAGAAGCCATTGAATTAAAAAACTTAGCTGAAAAATTAAATAAAAAATTATCCGTGTTCCAAAACCGGCGCTGGGACAGTGATTTTAAAACGGTAAAAAACATAATTAATGAGGGCTGGCTTGGAGAATTAAACGAAGCTGAAATACATTTCGAACGATTTAAGCCGGAACTCAACACCGTTAAAAAACATAAAGAAATTGACACCCCCGGAGCTGGGCTTATAAAAGATCTTGGTCCGCATAATATCGACAGCGCACTTTGCTTATTCGGAATGCCGGAAGCTGTTTTTGCAGATATCCGGATCACCCGTGAAACATCGGTTGTAGATGACTGGTTTGATATCCTGTTGTACTATAAAAAATTAAGAGTTCGGTTAAAAGGAGGCTTATTGGTGAAGGAAGCACTGCCAGGCTTTATTGTACACGGCTCCAAAGGATCTTTTCTAAAAAACAGGACCGATGTGCAGGAAACGGATTTAGTTGCCGGCAAAATCCCCAACACTACAGACTGGGGAACTGAACATCCATCTGAGCAAGGACTCTTACATTGCGAAATAGCAGGAGGGTTTATTCGGGAAAAAGTCCCTTCCCTGCAAGGGAATTATTACGACTACTACGACCTTGTTCATAAGGCAATTACCGAAAATAAACCAATGCCAGTTACTGCGGAGGATGGCGTTAATGTAATGCGCATTATTGAATCGGCCATACAAAGCTGCAACGAAAAAAAAGTAGTTTTCTTTTAAGTCGGAAGCATTGGGGAAAACGGTCAACAATTTTTCCGAGCAATTCGAAGGTTTGAACAGTGAAATTTTTCATTGTAATTAAAGCCAAAAGTACGGCAACTAAAAGGTCAGTTATTGACGTACCTCGGTGCAAAATTCAATTTAAATACAACAACAGATGATTGCCGATGTAACGGGTAATTTTAATCTTTTTCAGGCAAATTATTGAAACGGAAGATGAAGATTTCAGTAAAGATAAGATTAGTATTACTGCGGATATTGACACAGTGTTTACCGGAAACGAGCAAAGAGATGTGCATCTTAAAAGTGCCGAATTTTTTGGTACTGCTACTTCCCCCAAATTAAGTTTTGTTGCCACCAAATGTGAAAAAAGTTGACAATGATGGCTCCTATGAATTGAATGGAGATTTAACGATAAAAGATGTGACAAAAGCAGTAAAGCAAAGTGTTGGATTTGTAGGTGTTCTGAAAGATCCATAAGGAAATACCAAAGCGGGTTTTAGCATTAATGGCAAAAAAAACCGGAAAGATTTTGGTCTCACTTGGAATGTAGTAACCGAAGCTGGTGGCATAGTGGTAAGTAACGACGTAAGCATTATTTGCGAAATTCAATTAATTGAACAGCAATAATTTGACTATAAATTACATAACAAAAAAACGAAACCGTTGCTGGTTTTGTTTTTTTTACGAGCCTATGCCAAAGCCAGGAATTGTAAACCTTGGTGACATACCATTCCAAAACTCTAAGTGTTAATTTTTGTGCTATTGCCTCCAATAGCTTGCGCCATTTATGAATGTTTAAGCTGCTAAAATTTGCCAGTACCCTTGTTTTAGTTTTCAATAATGATCAAAAAAAATTGCCGCTAAAATGGGTAAAGAGAGGTGGGGCATGAAGCAAAATCAACCGTCTGAAGATGTCACCAGTGGCCTGCTTTTTTGTTTCATCCATTCAAGATAGGCTACTGTACCCCCTATAGCGTTCTAGCCTGTATCGGTCAACAAACAATAACCAAAAGCCCCCGCAAATAGTTTTTTAATCCAGCGCTTTTTATAGGCGACTTTCGGCTATTGTTCTTAATGTTTGTTTTGTTGTGCGCATTGATTCGAAGTGAATAACGACCCAAGTCAACTTCGTTGAACAAATAGCGATAGGCAACCATCCGAAGGCAAATAATAAGACAAATAAAAATTTATCGAAATGCCATTCTTGTACCTCCGGACTATTTTTATACTTCGTTGCAATAATCAAATGCTTTTCCTTGAAAGCGATTGAAGGAAGCAATATTCTTAAACCGTTGCAAAATGATCAAGGTTTTATAAAGGGGCTCGCTTTATTAACAAAATAGTTTACATGCTCAGCTTGTTCATGTTCAACGTAGTGGCACCAGGCGTGTAACCCCTCACTTTAAACACTTGCCTATTGCCAGGAATATAATTGACCTCACTTCCCCGGCGGGTATAAATGGCAATGGCACCACCGCCACCGGGAGCGCCAATAAAGGGTGGAGGATATGCTTTTACGATTGCAATGTCTGTTATGGGTATGATGGCAACTTGTTCGGCGGAGATTCTTACTTCGTCCATGAAAAACGTCACCGGGCTGCCCCGCCAACTTGCCACTCCGCCATTTAAGCCGACCTGTGCAATTTGCAAACCGGCAACCCTACCCTGTAAGTACGACAAAATATTGGGAAAACCAAACGCACTGGGATCGTCCATAATGCTAATCACCCGCTCGTCACCAGACTGGAACAAGCCGCTAACATATTCTTCGTTAAACTGTTGCGCCGGACTTTTAGCGGTAGACCGTACCAGAACTGCTGGCAGTAGATTACCTTGGTCTGTAAAATCCGCTTCGGAGGTTTTAAAGGGCTGGTTGAGGCTTTGCCGCACCCCTGATGGCGGGTTACCTATGTAAAATACCCGGCCTGCCACGGCTAAGGGTGCATTGCTTGAATCGAGTTGGGTGCTGATGCGGATATTCAAGGGTTGGTTATTGTTTTTTTTTCTGGAAAAAGCCAACAATGCATTGTCTTCAAATAGCCAGTTACGTATGGCAAAAGTACCGTCCGGCGCCACAGGTACTTCCTGCTCTACCCATTCACCGGTTTTTGTGAGAAGCATGGCTTGTATACTACCGCTGTTTTTGTAGTCCGGTATTTTGCCTATCACTTCGAAAAAGCGTTGCTGCAAACCCGCCAGCAGCTTGTATTTGCCACGGGGCAGCGAATCGGGTAAATACAAGGAACCAGAAGCTTGCCCGTTGATAACCGGCCAGCGGAGGCGGGTTCGCAAGCCTTGCTCGTTTTCAACTATCAGCTCTAGCGTAGCCAATGGTTGGTCAGGTAATTGGCTACCACTATCTTTGTAATCCACTCTTACGAATAACGAATCGCCGGGTTGCAGGATGTTTTTGTTGAGTTGTAGATTCAATTGACCTTTTGTCTGTTGTGCCTGTAAAGTAACCGCCAGCAGCAACCAGGTGAAAAGTGATAAAAACATATTTTTCATATAACAGTTTAATCAATTTTGAGGCCAGTAACAGTTAGTAATATGAAAAAAAAATAAAGTTAAAGGGGGTTGGTGCCTTTCAAAGATGTAAAGAATTAATATACCCGGGTACCATTTTTTCAATGTAAATGGTAAGAGTGGTAAAACTTTGCTGAACTCTAAAAAAATTACTCTTTATGCTATTTCTTCGACACGCCTAACAGATGCGCAAAGTCGAGTTACGCAAAGTATTTCACCCTTACGTTCTCACAAAACTCCCAAATACCGGGACAGGCTGTGCGTGAAAGTCTTTCCGACAACCGGCGGACTCTTCCTGTTTATAAATCATAAATATATTGCTACATTAAGGAGGTACCAATTGCCAGTGTGGGAATAGTTGGTGTTGCTCCTTATACTTTTTTTGCAGCCACTTGATGGCAGCTTTCTTGTACAGGCGCTTTCCCATTTTACTTACTTTGTACATACAACCAACAACTATTTACGAAAATAAAAACACAAGTACTTCCAATCAATTTGGGTATGAGGCTTTTTGCGCAAACAGCATTGTAAACTGATACGATCCACTTTTTGGTTACACAAAAACCTTTTGAAATAATCCAGTGGGCTACCTATTAATTCTACAAAACCACCTAAGCCCCGGTGTCGCTGAACAGCGTATAGCCAAAAGCCCCGATCCCTGATGGTTCGGGGCTTTTGCGTTTTGTTTTGAGTGATTTTAATTTTGGGGGCTTATCGGCTATACGTCAAAATGTTAGGCGATGTTTATTTAAACGTCAACTCAAATTTTGTCTTGTCAATAACTATGTCAATGTCCAACCAATTTTTTAAATATTTTGTCTTGTCAATGAGTTTGCTGAAATCAATGGTTGAATTATTGCTTTCGCTAACTCTTAAAAAATTCTTTCCAAATTCGAAGTCTATACTTTTAAAAATGTCTAAATCGGAAACATTATTATCTTTATAAGTTTTTAACGGTTCAATTGTATCGACTATGCCTAAAATATAGAACAATGGGAATTCATTAAATCTAATCGGTTTGAAATTGATTAAGGTTTCTAGCTTAAATTCTCTGCAAGTTATTTCAGGCTGCAGCCAAATGTTATGGATGCTAATTGCGTTAGCGGCAGTTTTATATTGATTTTCTAATTTTCTGCCCCAAAATAAACTGTCTTCATTTGCTTTATGCTTTTCTCTCCTAATTTTGACAAGTCTATCAAAAAGCAACATCCCGCCTAAAATTCCGTGGTCAACAACATTCCAAATTTTCTTGCGAAATAAAAAATAATTACTACGACTGCTAAGTAATTCTTTACATTTTGAAAACTTTCTGTCAAATAAGGAATGCTCAATATTGAATTCTTTAATTAAGTCATTGATAGTGGAAATCTTTTGTAATTGATTTTTATCTTCCATTTGATAAGCGTTGTCGTGAAACAATGCAATTAAAAACCAAATGAAAGGAAATGTTTCATAGCCTGGGGCGTTCCTTTCTAACCTGTAATTTTTTTGAAAATCTGTTTTGTTATATAAAAGAATGCCCAAGAAAAAAACAGAACAGATATGATTAGGCAGTCTAAGTTCATCGGGCTTAATGTCGCACAATTCAAAAATTCTTACTTTACCCCCTTGTCGAAAGTAGTTTAAAATAAAAATTGAATAGTCTAAGGTTTCTACAAATGGTTTCGTCGTGTCAAAATTATTATCTATGCCGAAATAATAGTGCCATTGGGCAATTGTTAATTCGTCTATGTGCTGGTAAATACTTTTCATAAGAAGTGCCGTCTACAAATATCGCCTAACGAAAGGGCTTGGCGATGTTGGGGGATTTGAAAATCGTCCGCTCGGAACCGCTGCCGATTGAAAAACAGATGTACAGGGTAACCTACAAAAGCCCAGCGATGCTTCTCCTGCCGTAACAACTGCTGCCATGTTGCTAATGATGAAGATAATAACGTCCCGCCCCAATATTGCCAAACCCCATGGTGTGACCAGCCAGAGGGTCAGTAACGATGAGGGATATTGGGCCCCTCGCATCCGATTGAACGGTACAAAGGATGCAAACCACTCAAAGGTGCTGGTTCGGTAACGAACGGGTGCTGAACGTTTGAGTCAAAGCGCTGTCACGAATAGTGAACGCAGGTATTGGTACAGAAGCTGAATACGGATAAACCGCTGGTTGAAGCCTCGTTATTTGCGAAGCGAAGTCAGAAGGGAGAAGTTCATAGGGACTCCCGACCAATTTGGCGGCGTAACACCGGAGC
>JBBQKO010000105.1:0-13098 GCA_038327005.1 Chitinophagales bacterium
GACCTCCAGCTCATATAGCAAATTTAAGCAATATCATTTAACCACGCGAAAGGATTCGCGCGGGAGCGATGCCAGAAATTTTGAACCAGTGAATCGACAAAGTGTATAACAAAGTTAACTCAATCCACTGGCATTTAAACAATAGCATAAAAATAAATATAGTGAGTTGAATGGTTTATGCAGTTATTCGCCGCTCCTGCGCGAACTCTCTCACCGCAGGTAATCCTTTTGCTTGGTTTTATAAATTCAAACGATAACATCATTAAGTAATCCTTTTTCTCCGCTATAGTCCCTGGCACTGCTATACACATAATCTTCGGGCCTATAGACAAGGCTTGGTTTGACCGGAATAATCAACTGTATAACCAGATCCACACAAAAAAATGCAATTTGCGATATAGTAAATTTTTTCAGAGATAAACCGTAAATTTGCCCATGGAATTGAATAAGCAGATCATTTATCTTGACAATAACGCTACAACGCCCATTGATCCAAGGGTGTTGGAAGCAATGATGCCTTTTCTGACCGATAATTTTGCCAATGCTAACAGCACCCACCAGTTTGGAGTTGGTGCATACGATGCCGTTAAAGCAGCCAGGTTTCAGGTGGCGGAATTGATCGGAGCAGATACTTCCGAAGTTATTTTTACTTCAGGTTCGACCGAAGCCATTAATCTTGCAATAAAAGGCGTAGCTGAAAATTATACAGAAAAAGGGAAACATATTGTAACTGTTTCAACTGAGCATCCGGCGGTGCTTGATACATGCAGATATCTTGAAACAAAAGGGTATGAAGTAACTTATCTGCCGGTAATGCCTGATGGATTGATTGAACTGGCTACCTTGAAAAGTGCTTTGAGAGAAGATACTATTCTTGTTTGCGTGATGATGGCAAATAATGAAACTGGTGTGTTGCAACCCAATAAAGAAATTGCTGAAATCACTCATGCCGCAGGGGCATTATTTATGACAGACGCGACGCAGGCGGTTGGGAAAATTGCTATTAATGTTGATGCACTTGGAATTGATTTGCTGTGCATGAGCGGGCATAAGATGTATGCACCCAAAGGAGTTGGAGCCTTGTTTGTAAGGCAAAGGCTGAATCGTGTGAAAATACCTGCAATCCTGCATGGCGGCGGGCATGAGCGGGGATTGAGAAGCGGAACACTAAATGTTCCCGGAATAGTTGCATTGGGTGCTGCCTGTTCGTTTGCACAAAAGGAAATGATAAAGAATGCTGAAAGTATCCTTATACTGAGGGATTACCTGGAAATAGAATTGCTTAAAATTGAAGGAACATTAGTTAATGGAAATATTGAGAATCGTTTATATAATACTTCAAATATTAGGTTTGCCGGAGCTGACAGTGATGCTGTAATATTGGGTTTAAGTAATCCTCAAAACGATTACCCTTTGATAGCTGTTAGCAATGGAAGCGCCTGTACCTCTGCAAGCATTGAACCCTCGCATGTAATTACTGCTATGGGCCTGGATGAAAATGATGCTTATAGTTGTATTCGTTTTTCGTTAGGGAAATACAATACTAAGAGAGAGATTGAAATTGTGATTGAAGCTATGGGAAAAACAGTATTTGATCTGAGAGAAATGGTCAGTTAGATTTAACTGTATTTAAATGATTTCAGATGCATTTTTGGAAGATATTTTATAGCGGACACCCCGCTTTCTTCCGACTCATTTATTTGTGCCACTTTAAATTTTAAATTCTCCTCAGATGCTAACAATAACATTTGCATTGTCATTAATACAATCTTACTGCTTGCTATGATAATGGGAATTTCTATGGGCTTTCCCAATTTCAACTTATCCAAAATGTCATAATCTTCTAAATATTTAATATCATCGAATATGAATGCCCCATGTGCAAACAGATTTCTGATTTTGTATACTACCTTCAAGCCTATTAAATCACTACCAACACAATTATTTTCTAAAAATAATTCGGACGGATCACCAAAACCACCATGTTTGAAAAGTAATTCCTTCAAATAGCTCAATAATTCCGAATAGTGTTTAACGGGAAGATATTTATTCAAATAATTATTTTTTAAAAAATAGTTCACGCTATTAATTTTCCCCCTTATTATTATCCCTCTATGATCTGGACATGATGGAAACGACTGAGAATCAATATAGGCTTCTAGTCCGCTCCAAATAAAATTGAATCGAGTTAGCGCCAGTATTAAGCATGAATTATACTTCGATCTTTCAGCTTCATACTCAATGGCAGGTCCACACCATTGGCTGAAGGAATCAAACAAATCAGAAATGTAAACTACTTCTTTTATACCTGAAGCAAGCTGAAACCATGAAGAGACAGGACTTGGATTATAAGAATTTTCAAAAAAGAAAAACCTTACAATATTGTTACAATGACTTTTTGTATCGACTAAAGGGCCATGTTTTGAACAAAGAATATTTTTACAGGAGGCTTTTTTCTTAATCATCTAAAAATGTATCTTCAAGCGAGTTAACATAAACAGGCATAAATTCTATTGTAACGCCAAACTTCTTTTCAATCATTATATCAACTAAAGTTGCTCCATCAATCAGAATTATAGGGACTGCACCATTTCTTCTAGTTGCATTTAAAGCTTCTTTTGAAAAATTTGATGTAGTAAAAATTATTCCTTGCTCGTAATTCCCCTGAATTGCACCTCTAAATTTATCAATCTCGGTTCGGCCAACAGAGGCAGTTTTCCACCTTTTACACTGGAATGCAACATTTAAATAAGTAATTCCAACTTTTAATTTGCCATCGCCATCAAGACCTCCATCCTTAGTATATGCTGTCACTCTCATGTCATGAAATCCATAAACTTCCAATAATCGTTTAGCGAAAGTTTCGAATGTTTTTGGTGGTATTTCCTTCAATTGACTTAACAATTGTTTTTTAAATGTTTCAATATGTTTTACGTGTATAGCTTTTAATTCAGCAACTGCAGATTTCAGGTTATCCGAATCCTTCTTTAACGTGATTTCAGATTTCTGTTCGTTTGTTGTTTGCCTTGGAACTGGAAAATCTTTGATCCAATATTTACCATCAAGTAGAACTTGAAAGAATTTATTTGGTCTTGCAGTTGGAAACTCAATACCTTCACAATGTCTTCTTATCTCGACCTTTAATATACTGGCTGGATCTTCTGCATTAAATCTATAAAGATCATTTTTAATAATGAAGTTGTAAATATCTTTAGTTGAAAGCGGTTTGCCACTTCTCTTTAATGATTCAAGAGCGGCTTCACGAATAGTCCTTTTTTTCAAATTTAGTTCAGATTAATTATTGTTCCGAGATTAAGGAGTTTTCATATTCTGAAACTACTTGAGGAGAAATTTGTGTTTTCTCATTTTCACGTGCGAACATCAGTAAGCCATTCATTTTTTTATTTATTTCTCTAGGGGTTAGTAGTGCTGTTGGTAGTGTATTCAATATCATTTCTATCGCAGCAAGTTCAAAAGGGAAGTACATTGTTGATTTATCAATTTGATAATGTGAAATCAAATCTTTACAGTATTCAACGCCATCTGATATTTTAAAATCCTTAAACCGTATATCATAGTTTTTTCTAGACCATAGAGCTTCTCCCAATAGTGTTTTAACCGTTTCATCTTCGCCTTCTGAAAGGGTAAAATTCAAGAATAATGTAAACTTTTGATTGATTGTGTCAACTAAATCTCTAATTGATTGTGAAAATTGCTTGAATTGTTTGCTATTATAATAAACCATATCTTCCATTTCATCAATCCAAAAAAACAATCTCGTTTGTTGAATAGTGGCATTTGTAAGAAGAATAATTATTCCTGCCAAGAGTTTCACATAATCAGGTTCGGTTTTTATTGGCCTAAACAATCCAATTTTTTTTATTTCAGCTGATGTTGCAATACCATAAAAATAACTTGAAATAATTCTTTGAGTAGTTTCATCAGTATCGCCTATTTTAATTATTGCTTTCGCAAACTCTTCGCTAATGTTAGATTCCTTTAAGATGGCTTCTAGATTGTCCTTGCCGACTCGAGCTATTTTTTCTTGAATATCATTTCTAATCACTGACATAGAATAACTGTCAATGAAATCTTTGAATAATTGCGAAAATGCATTACTACCTTCTTTTGGAGTTCTAACATAAACATTAATAACTTTTCTTTGAGGATTTTGAAAAGGCACATTGCTTTTAAAGAAATACGCAGCAAATGTTTTTCCTCCTCCAATGGGTCCCCAATTTAAAATTAGCTGCCTTGAATTCACGAGGAAGGATTGTTCATAAGCATTAGTAATTTTATTTTTTTGCACAGTCATACCTGCCCAAACAAAATCACCATTAGGAGAAGGGGTTATCATCTCAAAAGGATTATCACTCAAATTAAGTTCTATTAAACTTTTCATCTATGCCGCAATTAAATTTCTTATCAGATCAATTCTAGTTGTATAACTGATGGTATATTTTTGAGCAAGTGCTCTCAACTTTTGAATTTCATTCGAAAATTCATCATTAGAAATATCCCCATCAGCTTTCTTTTTCTGTAAATCCAATCTTTTTGAACTAAATATCAAAGATACAAGATCTTTTATTGAATCTAATGCTCGAGTGTAATCAAACGATTTATTACTAGAAGAAAAATATAAAAATAATACTGCTTCAAATGAAGACCAAATTTGATAGTATGGGAATGCACACATAATTTCTTTTAAATGTCCGGTCTCGCCTGTAGCCTTCTTATCATCAGACAGATACACAATAGAGAAATTTTTATTTATAAACAAATCAATTGCAACTGCAACATTCTCTTTTTCTCCTTTATCATTTGTGTTTAAAGATATGGAGTTATTAAAGATTGCTTTATCATAATGGATTAGAGGCCATTTGGGAAATTGATGAACATGATTATCTATTTCTAAAGCCCTTTTAGCATCAACACTAGCATGCTTTTTAATTTCATCAGCAACAGTTCTGCTATGTTTTAAAGTCAACCCCTTAACATTTTTTAATAAGTCATAAAGAGACAATTCTTTACCATTCAATGTGAATGAAAATTGATTTAAATATATATAGCTACATGCGTCAATTACACAATAAATATTACTCATATTTCATTTACGCTTACAGTTAAATAACTTTCATTAATTCTTGTTGCTTGGCGAAAAGCAAAAGTATATTCATGAGTTGAAAAAGATTTTTCTAATTTGCTCTTTAATGCACTAAATGAGATTGCCAAATTATATTTAACTAAGCCAACAATCATTGTGAATACATAAAATGGCAAACCGGATATTCTTTTTAAACCATCATTATCTAGTTCCTTAAAAGCAACAGGTAATATTTTGGATAAAAATTGATTTGATGATGCTTCATCAAGGTTATCAAAATCTACTATTTGCGTTTTGTTTTTACAAAGAGATTGGAATACACTAATGAATTTATCTGATAACCAAAAATCATTAATGTCCTTAATATTAGAATTATCCATCGATTCCAAGGAGTTATAAAAACTCTTACCTAATTCAGTAAATTCGAAAGTTTTTATTCGGTTATTATTATATTTAAGAAGGCCAAAATCAAGCATCCATTCAATTCTGGGTGGGATGATATGTTTTGAATATTCCTCAGCGTTTTGCCATATATATTCTACTCTTCTTAGTTTATCAGAGATTGTCACTTGAGAAAAAGGATTTGCATTGATAGCTTTCATTTTAAGTCGTCTTTTCAAATAGGTTTCATACTGCTCTCTCAAGTATTTGTTATTAGCCTCACCTCCATTATCTTGAATTTCTTGCAGTATTAAAATTATATTATCCGCATCCTTTGAAAGAACAAAAAATAAATAAAAGAGCTTTTCAACATCTGAGAAAACATCTTTATTTGTGTCAAATTTTTCAAGTGTTAAAAAAAGAATACCAAACTTAGAGTTTCTAACTACCTCATTAATTTTTGTAATAAGGCCTAAATTCATCATAAGTTCAATATAAAATGGAAATGCTGTTGTTGGTTTCTCGTTATTAGTTAAAATACCATTATGGTTTTTATAATCAGTGGATTTTCTTTCTTGTTCGATGCTCCATTTATTTAAAACATTCTTCAGCATAGAAAGAGTTGAACTTCTATTTCCAATAGTTCGTATTATCTGACTAATTATAGGCAAGTAACGAACTTGCGTATTAGTATGCTCAATCATTCGAAGTTCGTCTATTATCACACTATAGAGTTTTACGCTTTAAAGAGTTCTGCTATTTTATATTCTTTCAAATTACTAACCAATTGATATTTTTCAATTTTCTCCATACTTGTTTTTAGTTTCTGCCCATCTCTATCACCAAGCCCCAAAAACTTCTGCATCATTTTTAAGTTGGTTTTGTCTTTGATATCAAACAGGAATGCCGTTTCGCACATGCTGCTAAAATCAAAGGACGGCTGATTAAATTCTTCAATTCCTTGCGATAAAAGTATAACTGAAACTCCTTTTGAACGTATCTCACGAAGAATTTTTTCCAATAAGTCCTGGCTCTTTTTTTCCTTAAATATTGTATGGGCTTCATCAATCAAAAGTACATACCTCATTCCCTGGTAATTTCCTTCTATAGGGGCATTGTCCATATTCATAAAGGTGTTGTAAATATAATTAATAATTAAAAACACAGATGTAAAACGAACATTTCTTGGTAAATCACCGCTTAGACTCAGGTAATAATTCTTATTTAAAAAACTGTTTTTCAGGTCAACTTTTGTTTCAAATAAATCCAATTCACTCAGGCTTTGAAGAACTTCTTTGAGTGTGCTGGCCTTTTCACCTTCAATATCCATTACAGTGTCGTAAATCTGTTTAAAGGAAGGATACTGGCCACTTTTCATTGAAGCAAAAACTTCACGGGTAGCGTCTTTAAGTGTTTGCTGCTGATTTTTTCCAATATTGCTATAACTTGTAATAATATCAACGAACTTACTGATGCCCATGATCTTATTTTTTTCATTCACATTGTCGATGAATGAAAGTGGATTTATGGGGAAGGGCTTGTATGGCGCTTTAATCAGTTCTGTTTTTGTTTTAGTGAAAAAATCACTGTTCTTTCTTTCATCCTCTTCTGTAATCCCTTTGAAATCAAGAAAAATAAAATTCACTTCTCCATTTGTTTCTTCAGCAATCTGCTTAAGAATGCTGTTAGCAAAATAGGTTTTGCCAGTTCCGGTATTTCCAGCTACCGCAATGTGTGCATTATTATGGATAGAAGTGTCGTTAAAGTTGAAGTAGATGTTTTCATCTTCAAATGATTTGCCGACAAGAATTTTAATTGCCTTTGTATAATAATCCTTGTTCGCGATCCGGGTACGCCTTGTTTGTTCGTCGAAGATAATTGCATCATCGCTTACATCATTCTCCTCTAGCTTTTCAATTCCCCTCTCAATATTTTCCAGGAGGAAATCTAGTCCCGTGTAATTCTTATTTTCCTCAAACAATTTATTCATCAAAGTAAGACCATTGTCGATATGCATTTTAATGTACCGACCAATATCTTTATCTGACTTATATAAATTGTAATGCTGGCAGATCAAAGCAATATAATAGTCGCGAAAGTTGCCAAACAGGATATCATCCTTGTACTCTTTTCCTTTGCTGTCGCGCAAATCTGTTTCCAGGTTTAATTTTATTCCTTTCGAAATTGAATACGAAAATGCTATCCTGGAAATTACATTTTCCGTACCCAGATTAAGCCTTTTCGTAAGCTCCTGTACAACGGGTTTGTTCTCTTCTGATGTTCGTATATTAATTAGCATCGTAATACATTATATCGTAAGTTTTAAAAAAATATTCCGGTTCAACCTGCAGGAATTCACTTTTATCCTCATTAATATTATTGATGAGGTATGTTCGTGCAATATGCGTTGAAAGGATTTCAAACTCTTTTTGTGTTAACTCCTTATTTATTAGAGGGAATATTACAACCTGGTCTGAAATATTAGGATAGAAATATCTTACAATATTCTCAGCATGTTGCTCGTCAAATTTTTGCATCGGTGAATCTATGAAAACAGGGAACTGAATATCACTTTCTTCAACCAACCCACGCAAGAGTGCAGTTGCATACATCTGTTGTTCTCCCTTACTCAGGATTTCTTTTTTGATTTCTTCACCCCTACCATTTTTCAAGAGTATATCAATGTCTTCACCAATAATTTCAACTTCCACCTTTTTGATAAATCCCTTTTTGTGGAGTAGAGTATTTAATCCATTCAAAATTTGACTCTCCAACGATTCCTTTTTCTTAGCTTTGAATTTAGAAATAAAGTCCTTCAGATTGCTAATATTCCTTGAAATAATGGCATCTTTCTCAACATTATTTTCAGAAACTGTTAGTTTTCGGGAAAGCGTTTCAATGAGCTTTCCTTTCTGTGTTTTCTCATTTCCAAATACTCCAATCTCTCTATCTAAAGAGCTGATTGTATCTTCAATTCGTATAACTTCTTTATCTAATTCATCCTTGTGCTTTCTATAGTCGGCAATTATCGGATCTTCCTGATTAGCTTCAGCGTCTTTAATTCTCCTGCGAATGGAATTTAACTCATTCCTTGCCTGGTTATAATCACCATTAATTCGCTTGAATGATTCGCGAAAAGACAGCCTGATATTACTCAGAACTGCTAATAGTTCTTGTCGCTCTGAATCAGAGAATTCGTGCAGTACCTTAAAATCATCTGGCAAAGGAGATGAATCAGAAAAGAAGTGTTTGCGTATAAGTATCTTAAAAGTATTAGCGTAAAACTCATGAACTTGATGATCAATTGCAAGTTTTTCAGGTTTAGGTGTATTCAATAAATCAGTTAAAATCTTGTTCGTTACATCATTTACATTCTCATCTTTATATTGGGCAGTTTTGAAAATAGCTTCATTTTCCAACTGTATACTTACGTCAAGGAATTTCTCACCGGCAATAGCAAAAGGAATAATGTCATACGAATCCTTAAGCTCATTTTGTAATTCATTTTGGCGCTTTGTTAAGCTTTCCTCTAATACCCTGAATCGTTGAAGTTCCTCAACTGTTATCAGACTACCTGCTTTGATTAACTTTTCCTGTATATCTCTTGATTCCTTATTCTTTTCATCTCGTTTTTCCTTTAGTTCCAAGATAAGCCGACTGTTTTCCTTAATTCTTTCATTCCAGGTGTCAACTTCAATTTCCAATTGTTTCAAATGCCCCTTTTCAGAAGCAGTTGCAGACTCCTGGCGAATTTTGAGCTGCAGACCCTCCAGCTCATTTTTTAAATCTTCGTATTTTTTTATTCCGAGCACTTCGGAATATGCACGGCTTAAGTTTTTGCGTTGCTCAGCCGTATTTACTTCTGCGAGATTCACAATTTTTTCAGCATCAAAAAAGAAGAATTTTGCGATCTCTATTGGCATTATAAATTCACGGATAAAAATTTCATGACCTACTTCCTTTGCCAATTCACTAGGATACCCGTCAATCAGAATTTCTACTTCTTCAGTTATGCTTGTTTTTGCATTGTAACTTCTTTTAACAACTATCTCCTTACAAGGGACTTCCGGAATGTTAACATCCGTAAATGTAATGGAAACATGAAAATTGTAATTTTCTTCAGATTTAGCCTGACGGTTCAACGAGTTAGCAATGTATTTACTGTATCCGCCCTGGTCAACTATTTCCTTTTTATATAAGTCATCAACTTCCTGCATGTTTCTACCATAAAGGCACCAAACCATGGACATCAGAAATGTAGTTTTACCGAATCCATTTCTACCACTGACAATAAAAATATTTTTGTCACCAACAGATGTTAAATCGATAGGGGTCTTATCTTTATAGATGCGGAAATTGTAAAGTTCAATCTCTTTAATTGTCATAAAATATTTTAATTTAAACCATTTAATTCGTCTATAAATTGTTCAAGTCGGTTTTCAATATCCGACTGCAGACCTCTTTTACGAATCATTAGTGTTTTGGTTTTCTGCAGAGCCAATAAATCTTGAATAAGTTCAACATCCTTTGGCTCTTGCATACATGTTTCTTTCAGAAGTTTTGATTCCTGATTGAATTTATCTTCTTGTTTAGTCATATCAATTTTGACTTTATAAATTTGGTTATAAATATCGGAAACTTTTGTCTTGAAAAAACAATCTCTAAACCAATGGTATTGGATAAGCACCATTTCCTGGTGGGTTATTAATTCTATCCCTTCGGTTTTTTGAACCTCTTTCTGGGCAACCAGTATCCTGCGGAGTATCTCAGCCCTAGTTTCAAATTTATAAGGACCCCAAAGGTGCTCAGTAATATCACCATTTCTTCTACGTTTTTCCCGCCAGATTTCAGGGTTATCCCGGGTTTCAATTAAAAAATTACGGATATCGGCTAAAGGCTGCATCCATTCCTCCCCATTATCAATCAACCCATCCATGGATTTGTCCTTATTCACAACCGTACAGGTCCAGCATCCAAAACGGCTATGACCACAGCTTGGTGTTGTAGTGTCAATTACCAAAGGGCAGTCACCAGCACTTGCATTACGATACAAGGTCACCAGTTCTTTATGGCTTCCGCCCCATGGCGGTGGTACCTGGTTAAGGTATTGCCACACTTCATTGGTTGTAACATCCTTGATGGGAGCATAAACATGAGCATTCGGCAAAGGATGCTTTCGCAAGCGCATCCCTTTCACTTCAAATTTCTTAAGAGTAGCCGACCTGTTTGCACTTTCAGCACTACGGGTACCCAATAATAAAATTGCAGCCCCGTGGTATCCAATCTTTTCCGTTATCAAACGGGTAGTCGGATTTATTTTCAATCTCTCAGTACACCAGCGTACAAATCTATTCGGTGCAGGATAACCCAGCCCAATCGAACGCACCCAAAAACTGTCTTCAAGCCGTGGCGTTGTCTGTTCTACGATAATTGGGAAGTTATTTAAATTGGCTTCCTTCTGAATTTTATCGAGAGTTTTTTTTATGAACTTAACAATTTTGGGATTTTCAACCAGGGTGTCATTGCAAACAACATAAATCTGCCTGGTTAAAAGAGCCGGTTCAATTCTTTTAAGAGCAGTCCAAACCACCTGTAAAAGCATAGTGGAGTCTTTACCTCCACTAAACCCTATTATCCAGGGTCTTGTTAAATGCTCATCGTAAAGATATTGGTCTATTATTTCGTTTTCTATATGAGCGATATTCAGTGACATATTTTTGAGTTATTAAAGGTTTAGTCTATGGGATAAACCTTCAGACAAGCTTGATTGTTTCAGCAAAGTAACAATATTAATAGCTATGTAAACTAAATTAGAAATTAAAAATTTATTGTCGTTCCTATTTATGTGGCAAATAATGCAGTATAGTCGTTTAATGGATTCCAATTCTAACAAGCCTACTCTCCCCATCTACCGCACGAACTCTTTCCTCCGCTACCGCACGAATCCTTTCGTATGGTGTATTAATATTGACCAAATCACCTCCCCGCTCCCGCACTAACTCTCTCACCGCAGTTGTTCCTTTCGTCTGATGTATTTAAGTCTTTGATCATTTGCAACAAGCCGGATAAAAAAATAAATTGCCATGCGTGTAATAGTCACTTTTGAGTTTCCGTATCTTTATACTTATTTTTCACCGCTACGGCACGAATCCTTTCTGGGAAATTAAGCATGACTTACTTAGCGGGATTCGGTAAAATTTAAATTCCAAAATGCAGAAGGATTGTGCAGATCGGTCCAATGAGAAGATCAGAGCTATTATACAGTGGTGGTGCAACCTGAATTCACAATCCGGCTTACTCGAAGAAATAACCAGTTAACAATTAAAAGTTTAAAAGGAAGTTTGCTCCAACTAACATTTGCCGGGTTTATCCTTTACTTTTGCAAAATGTTCTATCGCCGAAAAATCATATTAGCCTTACTCCAACTCTTTGGAGGAGAGCTTGAAAAAATACGCCTGCAAAAACTGCTTTTTATGCTGGGACATAAGCAGCAAGCGGCGGTATATGATTTTGTTCCTTATAAGTTTGGTTGTTATTCGTATTCGGCCAGTGCCGATTTAACAGCTATGGTCAAGCATGGAATAATTACTGAGACTGAAACAGCATTTGCTATACTTCATAAGGATAATTACCTTAAGCTGGTAAAGGATACAGATTATAAATTATTGCACGAAATAAAAAAGCTTTACGGAACAATGAACACCGAAGCTTTAATGAAACACACCTATATTAATTATCCGTATTGGGCAACCCACAGCGTGAAGGCTAAGGATATGCTTTCCTCAGCCGAATACCGGAGTGTAACCGAAAGCATACCTGATTCGGATAAAACTATTTTGTTTACCATTGGTTATGAGGGAATATCACTCGAAGAGTATCTGAACCGTCTTCTTAAAAACAGTATTAAGGTTTTGGTTGATGTTCGTAATAATCCCTTGAGTATGAAATTCGGATTCAGCAAAAGTCAGCTTACCCGGTATTGTGAAAACCTCGGTGTTTTATATATGCATTTTCCTGATGTCGGCATACAATCAGGCGAAAGACAGGAATTAAATACTCAGGCTGATTACGACCGTTTGTTTTCGTCATACCGCTTAAATAACTTAAGTAATACTATTCCCACACAAATAAAAATTTTACAACTATTACAACAGTATAAACGTATCGCATTAACCTGTTTTGAAGCTGATATCTGCCAATGCCATCGAACCCATCTGGCAAATGCTATTAAGGCTTTACCCGGTTTTGAGTGCGTAAGCACCATACATCGTCACTTGCACACGTTTTTTGTGCAACAACCCACCACATAATGTGAAACCAAAGTAATAATGGTTTTCTTGTACCATGAAATATTGTTCCTCCTGTAACCGATGCTTGATAACCGCAAGAGGAACAGTGTATCAATTTTTGTTCAGTCAGCCAATATTTACTAATGCTATTACATTTCTGACAAACATAACCATTAGGCCATCTCATTTCAAAAATATAGTTCCAGCAGTCTTCTTCACTCTTGAATTGTATCAGAAATTCTTGGAAATCTTTCGGATAGTGTTCATCATTACTCATAATTCAAAGTTACAACTTTTTACTTGACCGAAAGGGATAGGCAGTTT
>JBBQKO010000106.1:0-13064 GCA_038327005.1 Chitinophagales bacterium
ACAAAATGGTCGTAACGTTAATGCGTATCGTCGTCAACCTATTACCTTTGTTGTGGAAGAAAATTAATACTCAGTTTAATTATTTGAAATCCCCCTGCTTAATTGCAGGGGGATTTTTTTTATTCGTTTTTTAGCCAATTTGTCTGGATCATTTTGTACATCAGCAACTTGCTGCTTTCACTTTCACCAGTGCCTTTTTCCTGCAAATCGTTTCCCTGCTGATTCATTTTAAAACCATATTTTATTAATTAAATGCAAGCGGGAAGACAGTAGTATTTTATAAAATTCTTTTTATCTCCAAAACCTATTTCTTTGTGTGGGTTCAAGTGAACGCTAATTCAGGTGTTAATAGGTCGTTGATTGCATCTTGAAAATTCATTTTATGGAATAGATCGTAATTCTGATCTAATTGTAAATTATATTCCCATGCAGACAAATGAAATATTAAATGCCGATGTACTCGATATTATATTCGACGGTAAAAACAAAAGTTATGGCGCTTATGATCTTAGAAAGACCTACAACCAGCGCCTGCGTAAGTCAGTTTTGTTGACAGTTTTTTTGATGCTGTTGGTTTTTTTAGGAATTGTTTTTCAAGGAATGGCGGGTAAAAATAATCAACCCGATTTTGAAGTACAGGATACCAGGATTGCAAGTATTAAAACGACAGAAGTACAACCACCATTGCCAATACCTCCACCTAAAACCATTCAGCCACTTGAGCAGAACCAGGTTAAATTTACTCCTCCTGTTGTAGTTAAAGACGACCTGGTAGCAGCGGATGAAAAAATTCAGGATGTTATGGAAGACCAGGCGATTAGCAATAAAACAATTGAAAGTGATTTTAAAAACCAGGTAATTCAAGCTCCGGTTACTGAAGAAAGAAGCAATGTATTGGAAGCTCCAAAAGTAGATGAGGAAACTACAATTTTTGTGAGGGTAGAAAACGAAGCGGAGTTTCCCGGAGGACATCAGGCTTGGGTTAGATATCTTCAGCAGCATTTGAATCCAAATGCACCCTTTGAGAATGGTGCTCCAAACGGGACCTACCAGGTAATTGTAAAATTTGTTGTTAGTAAAGATGGAACGATAAGCGATGTAAATGGCGAAACTAAATTTGGCTATGGAATGGAAGACGAAGCGATTAAGATTATTAAACGGGGACCAAAATGGAAGCCCGCATTACAAAACGGTCGCAATGTAAATGCTTATCGTCGCCAGCCAATTACATTTGTTGTGGAAGAACAATAAACTGGTGGTAGTCAAAATAATTCCCTTGTGATTTCACAAGATATTTTTTTACTACAATATATTTAATTGCTGTAGGTGTTTAAGCCGTTAATTATTTGGCTTCATTACGATCAACCTGATGTGAAGGAGATGTGCTTATTTTGCCCTTTTCGAGTAACTGTCAGTACAATAAGCGATCATCCCGATCATAGAATATTTATGGAAATCAACGCACTTAACATCTTATTAAAAAATCAACCTTATGGCATCCATTGAAAATGATATTCCCGGGAAACACAGCAATCAAAAAAGAATGAGTAAAAAGAATACCAAGGTTGATTTAACACCGATGGTTGATCTTGGATTTTTGCTCATTACTTTTTTTGTTTTTACTACACAGCTTTCTTTACCAACTGCCATGAGTTTGAATATGCCTTTTGATAAAGAAAAGCCGGATGATAAGATTTGTGCATCCTGTGTGCTTACATTGTGTCTGCAGGCAGATAACACCATCCAATACTATGAGGGTATGCCTGAATCCAACCCCATTGTAAAACAGACTTCTTTTTCAACGGATGGGATAAGAAATGTAATTATTCAAAAGAAGAAAGAGGTTGAGAAAGCAAGAGGTACTGCGGATGATTTTGTGTTGATAATAAAATCAGCCGATAAAAGTACCTTTCAGAATTTTGTGGATATTGTTGATGAAGTTACGATCAATAAGGTGAAGCATTATTACATAGATGAAGTAAGCGATTTGGATAAAAAATTGTTTGCCCAAAAATAGCCCACCAAGGCAAAGGCTTTCGATTAAAGAGAAAGTATCTTTGCGAAATGGTAAATAAATTTGGTGGTTGGAATGATACAATTGTTGCCCTTTCAACGCCCCCCGGGGTTGGTGCAATTGGTGTGATAAGGTTGAGTGGTGATATCGCTTTTAAAATAGTAAATGAATTATTTCCTTCTAAAGATCTTTACCAGCAGTCATCGCATACGGTGCATGTGGGCTTAATTAAAGACGGAGAAGAAACAATTGATGAAGTAGTCGTTGCACTATTTAAGGGACCCAAAAGTTATACCGGCGAAGATGTAATTGAAATTAGTTGTCATGGAAGCCCCTATATACAACAACAATTAGTGCAGGCCTGTGTGCGTCATGGTGCCAGAATTGCGAAGCCCGGTGAGTTTACACAACGGGCATTTTTAAATGGAAAACTTGATCTTACACAGGCAGAAGCTGTAGCAGATTTAATTGCAAGTAATACCGCCGCTTCTCAAAAAACGGCATTGAATAATATCCGGGGAGGATTTAGTTCGGTGTTAAAAAAATTGCGGGAACAGTTGATTGGGTTTTCTGCTTTGATTGAACTTGAACTTGATTTTAGCCAGGAAGATGTAGAATTCGCAGACCGCAAACAATTTTATGCAATTATTGAATCGGCCCAAATTACCACGCAGAATTTATTACAATCATTCCAGTTAGGCAATGTTATCAAAAATGGTGTAAGCGTTGCTATTATTGGAAAGCCCAATGCAGGAAAAAGCACTTTGTTAAATACGCTATTAAATGAAAACAGGGCCATCGTAAGTGAAATCGCTGGTACAACCAGAGATACGATAGAAGAGGTTCTCAATATCAAAGGCATCCTGTTCCGGTTAATAGATACAGCAGGAATACGGGAACATAGCACCGATGTAATAGAACTGGTGGGCATAGAAAAAAGCCTGGAGAAAATGAAATCTGCTGATGTGGTATTGTATATTTTTGACGTAAATCAAATGGATGCATACGAGTTGTTGACCATCAGCAGGCAATTTGAAAAAACAGGTAAGAAGTATATGTTAGCTGGTAACAAAGTGGATGCTATTTCCGATGTTGCTGTCAAAGAGAAATTCGCCGGGTTTGAAAATATTATTTTTATCTCTGCAAAGAACAACGAGGGAATTGATGCCATTGAAAGCAATTTGTTTTCATCTACTGTAAATGAGCAGCCTGCAACCGAAAGCGTTGTAGTAACCAATGCCCGCCACTATGAAGCCTTAAAGCAAGTTCACCAATCCTTATCTGAAATTAAAGCTGGTCTGGATAATCATATCCCGGGAGACTTACTCGCCCTTGATATTCGTCATTGTCTTCACTTTATTTCTGAAATCACCGGGGATATTTCCAATGAAGATGTGCTTGATTTTATTTTTTCAAAATTTTGTATCGGAAAATAATGGTCATTTAATTGTTTCATGAATGCTTGTTATTGTTAAGTTTTAACTGATTAATCTTTCTTTTGTTTTTTGCCCACAAATCGAATAATAGTCGGAAACGAAAGTGCAGCATACAACTACAAGTTGCAACCTGTAACAGCTTTAGGCAACAACATGAAAAGTTTTGTTTGTCTACAAAAAACTTGTTTGATCTGCTATAATACATTTGCCGCTAAAACTACACTTGCACCACAGTTCGGTTGGCCGAAATATACCGCCACCGAAGAATTTATTGTTTAATAACCTGCAAGGCATAAAGAAGTTACACAAAAGGCTTCAACCAAAATAGAAGCTGGATACGATAACTAAATTTGAATGGTACTAAATCAAGAGTTTATCAAATTCCGTTAAAAAACCAATTGTAATTTCAAATTCTTTTATCTAGTTTTAGCAAACTCAATTTTATTAGCAATGTTAATTCCAATTGATCAACTTGATGAATCTGCAATGCGCTTTGCTGCTTTAGAAGAAAAGCCAGCCAGAGAAATGATGGCTGACTTGAATGAGGAAGCACTTACCGCAGATATTCTCCCGGAAATTACAAAAGGCATCATCCTTGGTACAAATGAAAATCTTATCAGAAGAAAGCAAATGTTGAAGGCCGTACAGCAAGAGCCGGTCGATTTTGCTTTTGATAGAGCCATTGGAAAAAATGATTCAGTTTACAGCAACTTTGTAGAACTCATCGTAAATGCAAAACAAAAAGTGGGCAGGATTGAGATAAAGCAGGGCAGCCGGAATATTGGTTTTGCCACTGGCTTTATGGTAGCAGAAAATTTGTTGCTAACCAATTGGCATGTATTCAGAACAAGAAGTGAAATAGCGGATAGTGAGATTCAATTTTTTTACGAGTATGATACAGCAGGAAATCCTGGAACGCCTGTCTCCTTCAAATTACAAAGCGAAATTTTTTTTCACTCCAGCAAGGAATTGGATTATTGTGTTGTAGCAGTAAACCCAACCGATATTACAGGTAGCAAAAAGCTCAGCGACATAGGCTATATTTTTCTTGATCCGGCCCTTGGTAAATTAGGCACCGAAGAAGAAGAAGCTTTGAATATTATACATCATCCTGATGGTGATTATATGCAACTTTCAATTCGGGAAAACCTCTTTGTAAAAATTACACCTATTTCAATTTGGTATAAAACGGATACTGCACCCGGTAGTAGCGGCAGCCCCGTTTTTAATGACCAGTGGCAGGTGGTAGCGCTGCACCATATGGGCGTTGGAAGGAAAAACTTGGCAGGAGAATACATCGATAAAGAAGGAAAAGTTATTCCTAAAGTAAATGGAAAAATTGATGCGTCAAAAGTAGTTTGGGATGCAAACGAAGGAATAAGAATTAGTGTAATTCTTAAAGATTTATTTTCAACCTTCACAGATAATCAAATCATAAACCGATTAAAAGTTAAACCTGTCAGCAAAGTGAATTTCAACAATACAAAACCAATCACCGAGAATTCAACATCTTCAAATAATAATTCAAACAATTTAAATATGGAATCAAATAATCTTACCAACAACGTAAATATTTCTTTTCCTGCTTCATTAATTGAAAGAAACGGAGTACTAAATATTACCATCAATCAGGGCAACTATTCTGTAGGCTCAAAGCCAACTGAAAAACCTCCTGTTGTATCAACTGAAGATGCCTTGTTATTAACAGAAATAAAGCGACTGGAAGAAACCACCGACTTCTCTGCCTGCAAAGGGTACCAGTCAAGATTTCTGGGTAGCAACAATAATGTTCCTTTGCCACGGCCTCAGCAGCCTATTAGAAAATTCATTGCAAAAGTGAGCGGAACTGATAGCCTGATTTTAAAGTACTATAATTACAGCACCATTTTTCATGCGGTACGGATGATGCCGATATTAAGTGCAATAAATGTAGATGGCGATGCAAAAAAAAGACAGGATATTACTGCACGAAAAGATAACTGGCTGCGTGATACAAGACTTAGTTTTGATATACAGTTAGACGATGCTTATTACAAAGGCAGTGGCTTTGATCGGGGCCACATGAGCCGCAGGGAAGACGCAAACTGGGGCGCTACACCAGCGGATGCAAAACGAAATGCAGACCTTACCTGCATGTACACAAATGCCTGTCCGCAGGTAGCAAAAATTAACCAAAGTAGCCGGAAAGGATTATGGGGTATTTTGGAAACAGTAGTGCTGGAAAATGGGGCCATTGCTGAAAAAGGTCGAACAGCAAGGATTACCGTTTTTAATGGTCCGATATTTAAAGAAAATGATCCAGTCTTTAGAGGTATTCAGATTCCGATGGACTTTTATAAAATTGTTTGCTGGCTTACCGATAGCGGGCGTTTAAAAGCCACCGCCTTCAAATTATCACAGGTTGAACTGGTGAGTGATATTGATTTTGAGCAGCTTGATATCGACCAAAATACAACGTTCAAAGAATTTCAATGCAGTATTAAATCTTTACAAAATGAAACTAAGATTGACTTTTCTGCAATTGATCCATTCGACACATTTGAAGGAAATGAAGAACAGGAGGTGGAATTAAATTCTGCACTGGAAGTAATGGCTCACATCAGTAAGCATAATAGGGGCTGAAAATTTATTCGATAAAATAAATATCCTTCATTACAACTGATTTAATTCAAACCTGTAGGCTCATCTCATTGCTCTTGTCCTATTGATAAAATTATACACTACCGGTTAAAGGGATGTCAACTGTAATCGTACAACCATCACCTACTAAAGATGCTATTTCAAAATTGCCGGAAAACAATTCAGCCCTTCTTCTCATATTGGCAAGGCCGATTCCATTCTTAACTTTTTTAGCATCGAATCCAACTCCGTTATCAGTTACTTTCATGTGCAGTATCTCATCAATTACTGTTACGGAAACTGCAATGGAAGTAGCTCTGGCGTGGTTTAAAATATTTCTCAATTGTTCCTGTAGTATCCTGTAAAGATTTAATTCAATTTCCAGACTTATCGGTGTTTTTTTTACGGCTTCATCAAACTGAAGAAAAATTTCATATTTGGCTGCGATATTAAAAGTGGAAAATAATTTTTTAAAGGCTTCTTCCAAAGTAGTCTCGTCGAAAAATGCGGGCGCAAGCCGATGAGAAAGATTGCGAATTTCATCTAGTGCAAGTACAATGTTTTTTTCGCTTTGGTCAAACCATAGCATACTGGAAGGCGGTAATGAGTCCTTGAGCATACCAAGAGTTATTCGGCTGCTTACCAATATCTGGCAAACATTATCATGCAGCTCTCCGCCAATCTCGTATCGTTCGTCTTCCTGTGTTTTTATAATTGCTTTGGTAATAGCATGGTCAAACGATTTTTTTTCTGTAACATCAATTGCAATAACGGATCGGTATTTCCTGTTATTTACGACAATAGGGTTACTATAAATTTCAACTTCAATTAATTCTCCCGATTTTTTACGATGCCTGAAACTGCCTTTATGATTATCTTCTTTTTCGCTCATCACCCGATCGATTATTTCAATCGGTTTTAATTTTTCACCCGGGGGCCGGATATCTAAAATGGTCATCGAAAAAATTCTTCTTCACTATATCCGTAATGCGATATAGCCGCATGATTTACCTGGATAAATAAAAGTGTTACAATATCAAAAACCCACATGGGCTGAGGGCTTGCATTAAATAAATCACTGTATCTTTTTTCTGATTCCCTTAACTCCGTATTTGTTTTCTTTCTTTCAATTGCATAATTGATGCTTTTGTAAAGCATTGTTGCATTTAAATCATCTTTTAGTAAGTAGTCCAGAATGCCCTGTGATATTGAATTAATGCTAAAATCAACATCAGCATATCCTGTCAAGATAATAATGGGGCAGGATGCGATCTGCAGCATTTCCGTAATCAGGCTTTGCCCGCTACTATCTGGCAGGGTGAGGTCCAGTAAAATCAAATCAAAAACATTTTCTTCCGATTGCAATATTTGAGCAGCTAGTTTAAAATTAGCTGCATGTATTATGGTGGGATTAGGGAATTCTTCCCTCAGAAAATCTTCTACTAAAGTAAAGTCACCAGGGTTATCTTCTACTACCAGAAAGTTAAAATATTTTTTATCCATTGTCATTCAGCATTTTTTTTTGATTGGGCAACTTGCAGATATTTAGCCAGAAATGAACAGTGGCTGACAGCGCTTCAATATATTCATTCACATCAGAAGGCTTGGTAATATAGCAATTTGCATGATTGGAATACGTGAGGTCAATATCCCGTTCTGATGAAGACGTTGTAAGCATGATAACCGGAATATGTTTTAATTTTTCATTTTCTTTTATATATTGTAAAACCTCATGGCCATTTTTTTTAGGGAGGTTGATATCCAGTAACACCAGGTCGGGTATCGTGGCGCTCTTATATTCTTCGTTTTGATTGAGAAAATCAATTGCTTGCTTGCCATCCTTTGTAACACTCAGGGTAATGTCCATTGCTATTTCTTCCAAGGCTTCTTTAGTGAGCACAATATCACCTTCATTATCCTCTACTAAAAGAATGTGAATCTTTTTTTTTAATTTCATTTGATTGTTTTTGGATAAATAAATTATTATAGAGCCCTCGTATTTTTATTTTGTCATTGCTATCATTCTAATTCTTTTTTTATTGTAAAATAAAAAGTAGATCCTTTCTCTTCTTCCGATGTAAGCCAGATTTTTCCTTCATGGTTTTCAATTACTTTTTTTGTAATAGCCAGGCCGATTCCGGTGCCCGAGAACTCATCCTTATTATGAAGGCGTTGAAAAATAACAAAGATTCTGTCAAAATACTCTTTGCCGATACCGATGCCATTATCCGATATCGAAAATTGCCAGTGATCTTTCAATTCCGTTACAGAGATTTGAATTTTTACCTGTACCCCGGATTTACTATACTTTAAGGCATTACCTATCAGGTTTTGAAAAACCTGGAGAATGGGTGTTTTATAGGCATGAATGGACGGCAGTTCGTCCGATGTTATAATCGCTTTTTTCTCTGTAATATTCTTTTGAAGCAGGATTTTTATTTCTGCAATTAAATGATTCAGATCAAGATTTTCCTTGTGCCCTTCTTTGCGACCTAGCCTTGAAAACTCAAGTAAATCCAATATGATTTGGCGCATCCGCTTAGCACCGTCAACTGCAAAGTTGATATACTTTTTTCCGGTATCATCTATGCTGGCACTGTATTTTCGTTCCAATTGGGTTAAAAAGCCCGTAACCATTCTCAAAGGTTCCTGTAAATCATGCGAAGCCACAAAGGCAAATTGCTCCAGTTCTGCATTTGAGTCTGCTAATTCCTTTGCCTTTTGTTGCAGGTTTTCGTTCAGTTCTTTTAAATGGATTTCATTTTCCCTTAGTTTGGTGATATCCTGCGTGGCACCAATAATCCGGATTGCTTTCCCCATCGGATTCCGCATGATATAGCCTTTTTCAGAAACGATGGCATATATCCCATCGGCTTTTCTAAAACGATATTCATCTTCCCAATAGTTGGCCGATGGCTCGTTGGCGGTTTCTTTCAACTTTTTCTGCCAACGTTCAAAATCATCCGGATGCGTTCTGTCATTCCAGAAATGATCATTTTTGTCTGCTTCAGCCGGGCTATATCCAAAAAGTTTTTCGAGTCCCTCACCGGCCCTTACAACCTGGTTGGTTTCCAGGTTCCAGTCCCATATCGCATCATTCGTGGCTTTTGCTACCAAATTATACCGTTCGTTACTGATGCGGATGGCTTCATCAGCTATTTTCTTTTCGGTGATATCAAAACGGATCGCCAAATATTGAAAGGGCTTTTTATAAGCATCCAAAAAGGGAATAACAGTCGCATATACCCAATAGTATTCTCCGTATTTCGTTTTGTTCTTTATTTCACCTCTCCATATTTTTCCGGATTGAATGGTTTGCCAGAATTCTTTAAAAAAATCTTTTGAATGAAACCCGGCATTCACCAACCAATGGCTATTGCCTTCCAATTCATGTTTTTGGTACTTTGAGATCTTGCAAAAATTGTCGTTGGCTGTAAGTATAATGCCTTTCTCGTCTGTAATGGAAATGATAGCCGACTCATCCAACGCAAATTTATAATCCTCCAGCATTTTTATATTGTGTTGTAGTGCCAGTTCTACTTTCTTTCTGGAATCGATATCCTGAAAACTACCATATATCCGAATGCATTTTCCGTTTAAAAACTCAGCTTCTCCCATTGATCTTATCCAACAGATATTCCCTTTTGCAGTCAAAATTTGCAATTCTACATCCCACTCTTTCCCTTTTGCAATCCCTTCCTCAACACACCGTACAACCAACGCTCTATCTTCTTCCAAATAAAAGTTGATAGCGGTTTCCAGATTGGGTTCAAACTCATCCTTCACTTCATGTATTGCTTTTGTAATGTTCGACCAGTAAAGCGAGTTTTTTACCAAATCCAGCTCCCATCCACCGATGCGGGCCAGCTTATTAACTTTTGCTAAAAAATTTTCCAATGTTTTTTTCTCTGTAATATCTTTTGCCACGCCAAAAATGATGCCTTCCGCCGGCGAAGGAGAGGCTGTCCACGCCAGCCATTTTATTTTCCCTGATTTGGTAACGTACCTGTTCTCAAAATAATAATTGGCAATGCCATTTGACAAGGAGGTAATCTCCTTGCCCGTTTTGTCTTTATCCTCCGGATGCACAAATTCCGTATGTGGCACTGCCTTTAATTCTTCCTCAGAATACTCAAGCAATTTGCAGGCGGCAGGATTCACTTTTTTGAAATAACCTTCAAAATCAGATATGCAAATGATATCAGGCGCAAAATTGAAAATTTGTACCAATTCGTGCTCTAACTGCTTTCGCCTTATCTCATCGCCGATATGGATACCTAAATTTTTAAGTATTATTGAAAATTTATCCGATAATGTTTCATCCATTGCTGAACCCAATACAAGCACCCCAATCACTTCGTTATTGGTAATAATGGGTAAAGAGCAAAACGATTGTATGCCTGTTTTTTTCGCAGCTTCCTTTCGTATAAAATCACTTTCGATTTGTATATCTTGCCAAAACTGGTGAGTGCCGCTTTGCCAGGTTATACCCGGTAATCCTTCTCCTTTTTCCAAACGATTGATGTGTGCGGTTTCTTCATAAAATAAGCGTGATATGGGGGTTAAAGGAGAAGTGGCAACCAGGTTGATTGTTTTTTTATTACTATCAACTAACCATGATTCAGCCAAAACGAAATCTCCAAAAATCTTTAGCTTGTTCATTACCCGTTTCAGGGCTATCCCTAAGGAAGACTGGTCATTGAAAAGCGAACTTATTTCGGTAAACAATGTATTTCTTAATTCTTCATCTTTAATTGCTGTCACATCTCTCTGAATAGAAATCCAATGAGTATATTGGCCTTTTTCATCAATAACAGGACTTATTGAAAGATGCACCCAGAATTCTTCTCCGTTTTTTTTATAATTGATCTGTGTAATTTCACAAGGCTGCCAGTTTTTCAATGCAGCACCCAGTCTGCTGGATTCGTTTACGTTTGTTTTGGGCCCATGTAATATCCTGGGGGTTTTTCCAATTACCTCTTCCGAATGATAGCCCGTCATTTTTGTGAAGGCATCGTTTACATAAATAATCCTTGGTCCGGGTGCTTCTGTTGGATAGGCTTCCGTTATTAGCACAGCATCATTTGCATGGGTGATAACGGACTCCAATAATCGAAGGTGTTGCTCTTCCTGTTTTCGTTTCGTTATATCCCGAACGGTAGTCTGTATGGCTGGTTCGTTATCATAAACAATCAATGTACTTTGAACCTCTACATCGATTGAATTTCCATCTAATTTTAAAAATTTCATTTCCGCCAACTGTAGTTGCTCTTTAGTTTCAATGATGGCCTTCATACGGTCTAGTGATGCCTGTTGAAAATCGGGATGAACGATGTCAAGAACAGAGATGCCAATTATTTCATCCGGCGATTTTGCACCAAACATTTTAATACCTGCCGGATTGCAGTATATAACTTTCCCATTACGATAAACTCCTATTGCATCCGGCGACCATTCAACCAGGGCCTTATACCGCAATTCGCTTTCCTGTAACGCCTTCTCAGCACGTTTACGTTCACTAATGTCACGAATGATAAAAACAATTTGCATTGGTTTTCCTTCAGCATCTCTGATGAATTCTGCGTTGGCCTCAATATCAAAAGAGGTACCATCATATCGTAACCCCTGATAGTCACTCGGACCGGATAAAATGCCGGCAGACATTTGGGCAATTTTAGACCCTGCCCTTTCCCGGTCTTCCGGAATAATAAAATCGGTGATCAACCTGCCCACAAGATCTTCTTCTTTTGCGAACGCCAGTTTATCTACAGCCGACGGAGATACCATTAGTACTCTGCCTTGCAGATCCGTAATGGCAATTTCGTCGGGCGATGCAATCATGATGGAACGATATCTTTCTTCGCTTGCATTAATGGCCTCTTCTTTTAAAGAGCGTTCAAAAATTATTTGAATAATATGTCTTGCTCTTTGTATCGTATTCTCCTCATGAGTAGTGGGCGTTTTTTTGCTGCGGAAATACGCAGCAAACGTAGCAATTACATTGCCATCAGAATCAATCACCGGAGTTGAAAAGCAGGCTTTTAATTGAAATCGGTTGGTGATATCCCGGTATTTTTCCCATCGGATATCGTTTTCAATGTCGCAGCAGATAATCTGTTTTTTTAAATAGGCAGCCGTGCCACAAGCGCCCACATTGTTTCCTATTTCAATACCACGTATGCACTCCAGAAACCCCTTCGGCAAACTGGGGGAAGCAAGATTGAAAAGTTGATTGCCTTTTTTCTCCTGCATTGAGCAAATCATGCCAGGATGTATTTTTTCGATACCCTGCATAAACGAACAAATTACTTCCCTGGTAGTGTAATCCTTTTTGGTACTCATTTCAAGAATATCTCTTTCAAGGTGTTCCAATTCATGATTGTACCAGCTTTCAATAACTGGTGTTGCGGTATGTAAGATATAAGCTACCTTTTTTTCGTTGTCTAAAATGGCTATGTTTTCAATATTAAGGTATTGCTGATCAAACTCACCCAGATTTTTATTGGATGAATAATAGCATTGAGTGTAAATTTTGTCGGAAATGCCTGTAGCGACAACCGTTTGAAACGAACTTAGCAAAGCTTCCATTCCGGGAATTGAATGATCTGTTAAATAATTTTTGAATGTTTCAAAAATACCTTTGCCAGCCAGTTCATCGGCTGATTTTCCCGAGGTATTCAGGTAAGCCGTGTTAGCCTGTTCAATTGTAAAGTGTGGAGAATCAGCAAGCAGCAGCAAACTTGGTAAAGGAGATGCATTAAATATTTTTAATAGGTAGCTTGCTTCAATCACATTCAAATTTAATACATTAACACCAAAATTGAAATATTATTGGATAGATTACCAGGCATTTTAAAACTTTGAAGGAGGGTGTTTTTGTAAAGCCAGGCAATCGTTTTCTATCCGGATATAGATTCGCTAACCATTAGAAATCAAAAGACAGGATGATTTTTTAATTCAATTAAATTTATTTATTTTGCACCTCAGCAATTTGC